>NZ_JBHIOP010000087.1:0-1138 GCF_042195625.1 Bartonella sp. AP9QHHD
CAAGAGACCACGGGGGTTTTCTTTTAACAATTCCCCAAGCTTTTCGACGGTCACATCGTTGACAATAAGACGTCGTTTATTAAGCGTGTCATCTTCCTCACTTTCTTATGTTCAAGAGATTGAGAAAAAAGAGCAAGGGCTTGTTCCTCGTCTTGATCTTTGAGTGCTTTGTAGGCTTGTTTTTTCTTTTCTCTTTTGTCTAATTCAATAAGAATATCTTTTGTTTCTTGCTGTTTTTTCTTCTTTAACCATTCTTGATGCCATTCCTCTTGAAAAACATCAAGAGGTGCTAAAGCAGCTTCCATGGTATCTGTTTTCATAGTTGAAGGTTCCCCCACAATGGCACCCCAGAGATTAGGAACAATTTTCCAATTGGCATGTTGTTTTGGAGAAACCCGCACGCCATTTCCAATGACAGCAGACAATCCACATAAAGCAGAAACAGCAACAAAATCGATAGAAGATTGTTGAATATCAGCAACGTCATAAACATAGTTTATTAATGGTGTTGGAAGCAGGAATATTTTAAAAGGCTCGACGGGTAAGAGAGCCGTAGCAATCGGTTGTAATTGCCCCCAACCATTTTGTTGCAAGGCTTGTTCATAAGAAATGGCTTTTAAACAAGTATTTTCGTTTAAAGAGACATTATCGTTATCATTGACGGGAGTATTTTCATTATTGTTTTGTAAATTACTATCTTTCATAGTTTCCCTCTTTTAAGAAAGTAATACGTTATTAAAATCGGTTCCTTTTGGAGCTTGCATCATAAAGACCTCAAAGCCATGGCTATAGGCACGTGCAGCTAGGGTAAAACCTGCTTTACGACCCGCATCATCGCCGTCCATTGCAATTGTCAGACGTCCTTTTGTAGGGGGTAAATTCACACGCATCATGCCACTGGTTGAAAGAGAAGCCCATAAATTAACGGGCTCTGATAACAACCCAGACAGCAGAGACAGCCCCGTTTCAATGCCTTCACAAATAACCAGATGTTTTGGATTGGCTTGGCTTAAATGCACCCCACCACCCGTTACAGATCCCAACATGGCTTTTGCTGGTTTCTGATCTGTTTTGCAGCCATTGTCTTTTAAAAAGGTTCTATGAATGGCAAAGGAACCAGCCCCCTTAACAAGAGCAA
>NZ_JBHIOP010000088.1:0-26659 GCF_042195625.1 Bartonella sp. AP9QHHD
TTTTTTTTAAATAAAATAACCCAAACTTTACCAATAAAATATTGAACAAAAAATCCTATTTCAAAACATTATTGGAAAAATAAGAAGCGTATAAAACTTTCATGCCTGATAGCGGCGGCTTTCAGATTATAATACCCTCCCCTCACAACGATTGTAACTTTTCTTACATATCGCAAGGATGTCATGTAAAAGGCTAAAGATAGAGTACATATTATATAATCACCATTGCATAAATATCTTACACGCTTTATGCTTTTCCATGGGAGCAAAAGGAAGATGTCAATGTCATCTAAACTGACGCGTAACCAAACATTGGTTTTAAATACTTTAAAAAATGCAAAAGGGCCTTTAAGTGCTTATGCGATTCTCAATCACTTACGCGAAGAAGGTTTTCGCGCACCTCTCCAAGTTTATCGTGCGTTAGAAAAACTCGTACAGTTAAAGTGTATTCATCGTCTTGAAAGTGTAAATGCCTTTATGGTCTGTTTACACCCTGAAAACTGTCAACATGAACTTACAACGTTTATAATTTGCGAAAACTGTGGCACAGTCAACGAAATACAAGATCAAACGATTGTATCAAGTTTAAAACAGATGGTTCAAGCGGTTGACTTCCAAGCACACAAAAGCACCCTAGAAGTACGAGGTCTTTGTAAAAAATGCGCAATAAAATAAGACATCTAACTTGACAATAAGATCTCTAACTTGCAAGTTTATATATTTAGCATTATGTAGCAGGGATCGCCTTATTGTTGGAAAAGCTTTTATCGTCCGTGCATATATCACCCTACCCTAGAGTGAGAGGCTTATTGTACTCGTTAGAACATAAATATTGAAAGTATAAAATCATGTCCGTATCTGAGACCATTTTTTCAACAAAAAATCTCGATAAAATGAAACAAAAAAAGTAATCAAGGCCCTTCTTATCGTCTTTGCGCTTTTTGTACTTTGGTTTAGCTATAAGTGGACGACGCAATGGTGTTGTATGCTGTCCACTGAAGATGCCTAAACTGTGGCACAGTCCACGAAATACAAAATCAAATGATTGTATCAAGTTTAAAACAGATGGTTCAAGCGGTTGACTTCCAAGCACACAAAAGCGCCCTAGAAGTACGAGGTCTTTGTAAAAAATGCGCAATAAAATAAGACATCTAACTTGACAATAAGATCTCTAACTTGCAAGTTTATATATTTAGCATTATGTAGCAGGGATCGCCTTATTGTTGGAAAAGCTCTTATCGTTCGTGCATATATCACCCTACCCTAGAGTGAGAGGCTTATTATACTCGTTAGAACATAAATATTGAAAGTATAAAATCATGTCCGTATCTGAGACCATTTTTTCAACAAAAAATCTCGATAAAACGAAACGAAAAAAAGTAATCAAGGCTCTTCTTATCGTCTTTGCGCTTTTTGTACTTTGGTTTAGCTATAAGTGGACGACGCAATGGCGTTATATGCTGTCCACTGAAGATGCCTATGTACAAGGAGATATAGCCGCTATTGCGACTAAATTAAATGGATATATTGAAAAAATTGCCATTAAAGCCAACCAAGTTGTAAAAAAGGACGATGTTTTATTTTACTTAGACAATGGTGATTATCAAATAGCCTTGGATCAAACAGAAGCGCATCTTGACACACAGAAAAAAACACTTCTACGCATTGATGCGCAAATCACAGCCGCTCGTAGTTCTTTAGATGATGCAAAAGCACAAAAAGCAGCCGCTTCAGCCATAGCAACCAATGCACAACTCACCTTAAAACGTGTAACAGAACTGAAAGCCAATCGTTATGCTCCTCAATCCAATGTTGATGATGCCAAATCCGCTTATGAACAAGCCATTGCGAATGTTAACAGAGCGGATGCAAAAATGGCTTCAGCACGTGCAAATATCCGAGTGCTAGAAGCGCAACGAAGTGAAACAGAAAGCGAAACAAAGAGTTTAGAGCTCTCGCGTAAAAAAGCACAACGTGATCTTGATTCGACCATTATACGCGCGCCATTTGATGGAGTTATAGGAAATTTAACAGCAAAAACGGGAGATTTTGTTGTAAATGGCCAACGTCTTGCGGCGTTAGTCCCCATACATGCACTTTATATTGAAGCAAACTATAAAGAAACACAGTTGCAAAATATTCATGCGGGACAAAAGGCTTATATTTCTGTTGATGCCTTCAAAAAGGAGGGCTTTACAGGAACAGTGCTTTCTATTTCACCGGCAACAGGTGCTGTTTTTTCTCTTCTTCCTCCACAAAACGCTACCGGTAACTTTACAAAGATTGTCCAACGCATTCCTGTACGTATTTCTATTCCAGAAGAAGTCTTAAAGACCGGACATATCCGAGCAGGAATGAGTGTTTCAGTAGAAGTTGATACACGTACAAAACCACAAGATAAAAGTCTCTTATAATAACAAGCAAATGACCTCATTATTATGACATCTTCAATACCAAAGCCCATACAGTCTCAAGAGCGCATAGAAATCCGTAGCATTGTGATTTTCATAGTTATGGCCTTTGGCATGTTCATGGCCATTTTGGATATACAAATCGTTGCCTCCTCTTTAGCCGAAGTTCAAGCTGGTCTTTCTGCGAGCTCTGAAGAAATTTCATGGGTTCAAACCTCCTATCTCATCGCTGAAGTCATCATGTTGCCCCTTTCTGGATTCTTAGGAAGATTGCTTTCAACACGTGTTTTCTTCACCATATCAGCGATCGGGTTTACGATTACTTCTGTTCTTTGTGCAACAGCAACATCTATTGGAGAGATGATTATCTACCGTGCATTGCAAGGTTTTATTGGTGGAGGAATTATCCCAAGCGTTTTTGTCGCCTCTTATGTTCTTTTTCCTCCTTCCAAACGCCCAATTGTTACCCCTATTGTTGGACTAGTCGCAACATTAGCCCCCACTATTGGTCCAACGGTCGGAGGTTATCTTTGTCATATCTTATCATGGCACTGGCTTTTTCTCATTAATGTGCCTTTTGGGATTATTATTTCAATTCTCGCTTGGAAGTTGATTGATTTTGATAAAGCAAATCCATCTCTCATGGCTAAATTTGACTGGTTGGGGCTCATTTCTATGGCTGTTTTTCTAGGAACTTTAGAGTATGTACTAGAAGAAGGCGCACGTCATGATTGGCTGAATGATAGGCTGGTTCGGAATTTATTTATTATCATGATTCTTGCTGCCGCCTTGTTCTTCTGGCGTGCTTTTACAGCAAAAGAACCCATTGTAGATCTCTCTACTTTTTCTAATTTTAATTTTTCAGCTGCATCCATTTTTTCCTTTTCACTGGGTATAGGTCTTTATGGACTCACGTACCTTTATCCTGTCTATTTGAGCCAAATCCGCCATTACGATGCCCTTATGATTGGAGAAACATTGTTTCTTTCAGGATTCGTCATGTTATTAACGGCTCCCCTTGCAGGATTCCTTTCAGCACGAATGGATGCACGTGTAATGATGGCAATAGGACTTTTTGGTTTTGCAATAGGCACTTGGATGGCAAGCACTATCACAGATAAGTGGGATTTTTGGCAGCTTTTTTGGCCGCAAGTTTTCCGTGGTGCTTCTGTAATGTTATGTATGGTTCCTATTAATAATATTGCATTGGGAACACTCCCACCAGAACGAATGCAAAATGCTTCTGGACTCTTTAATCTCACACGGAATCTAGGTGGTGCTGTGGGACTTGCCATTATCAGCACGCTCATGACAAAACGCACGGACTTCCATTATGAACGAATAGCCGAAACCCTTAACCACGCAAACAGACAAGCAACTGAAATGCTTTCAAAGCTTATTTTATTATTCAAAACAGAAACCTTTGATTCCTATACCCTGGCTCTTTCTCAATTGTTTAATATGGTACGCATACAAGCAATGATTATGGCTTTTAGTGATATTTTCTTTATCATAACCATCATCTTTGGTGTTTTGACATTTATGACCATGTTTCTCAAAAAAATACCACCTCTCATGGATTCACCACCAAATCACTAAGCTTAATTAAAATTGAGAAATATTTTTTATCCTTATCACTTTCCTCGCTTCCTATGCACTTTATCTTTTCTCAAGAGACAGTATAAATAAATACGTGATTCTAAATGATTCTTCTGATAAAAATTCTTTTCAATGCGGGCTCTTTACGCACTTTTAAAATAACGTCTCGCATACAAAAATTGTTTTAGATGATAGGTAAACAACGATCTTACCTAACGCGCTCCACACTATAAAGATAAAGCAGCTATTTCTATAAGATTTTTGATTTATCACCATAGGGCACAAACGATTAAAAGATTCTTTGCCCTTTACTCTTTTGAGTCTTACAAGAATATTCATAAAAGATTTATGATTCTTGTGATTTTTATTCACACACCTATTTCTCTTATAATGTGTAGGACAACGTTTTTTGATTCTGAATGCAAAATTTTACATGAAAAAATCATTTTGTATTTGATCCTCTCATGCCAATTGCAAAACGATTTACCTTTATAGCAAAAAAGTAATGACATATTTTTTTTCAAAAAAGCTGCTTTTGAACATGTAATTTTATTTTTTTACACTCTTTTAAAAAAGCTGATACCTATAATTTTGATTCTACTGCTGTATATTTTTCTTTCTTAAGCCCCTTCTCTTTCAATAAGCGCTAAAATTGTATAAAATTTCTCAAAATATCTCTCTATTGAATCAATCAAAACCATTCCCTTGCACATAAAAAGCAAAGAAAAAAACTGTTTAAGAAAAAAGTAAAATATCCAACCATTTCGATACAAGATTTATCAACGATATTGAAAACTGGAAAACTGTATGATGATAGCGACTTTAAAAGAACACAAGACAACTCAAAAATCCGGTTCCTTCAGTATTATAAAATAAGACACTATTTCAAAAAATGAGCTTAAAATATATTCTTACTCACTTAACTGAAATTATCAAAAATAAGAAACCAGCCCCATAAAGAAAAAGCCATATAATAAAATCGCAATACAACTCCCCAAAACTTTGTACCGCTAAATACCTTGGCACTGTCAAAACGGTATGCTCTTCTCAATGGCAGCTGCTGAAAAACGAAATAAACACTATCTTCAAGCGACTTTATGATGCTGAAAACGATTTGAAACTTCTCGTTCTCCACTAGGAACCAAAGTGCCATAACACCCAGAAAGATAATGTGGTATCAGTTCCAACGCTTGAAAGCGATGTTTTTCGTAAGGACCAGGCATTGCCAAATTTTCTGTTAAACTATTTGAAAAGCCAAAACGTTGATAAAATTCAAAATCCCCTACCAGCAAAATGGCGCCATATCCCAATTTTTTTGCTGTTTCAATTGCATGGCGGACTAAAATTGATCCTATTCCCATACCAGCACATTCAGACGCAACAGCCAAGGGGCCTAAAAGTAAAGCATGTTGTGTTTCATTTTTTTCTTTAGAAAAAGAAACATGCCAAAGACGGACACTTCCCACAAGCTCTCCAAGCACATTTTTAACCACAAAAGAGAGCCCTTGAGCAGCCAAACGACCACGACGTAAAACCTCTGATGATTTACGTTTACGTCCATACCCCATCATTGAATCAAGCAAATTTTCTCGATAAGGCTTATCGGCTTCTTGCTCCAATAAAAGTGTAAAACATGCCCCATCTTTTGTTTGAAAGTTCATCATGTTCATCTCTATAACCGCCCTCTTACAGCGCCATGACGAGCATAGCAAAAAATCTAAAAAACTATAGTTAAAAGGAAATGTCAGATCACATATGATCGTAAAGGCTCAAAACCATTAAAAGCAACCGATGCGTAAGTTGTTGTGTAAGCACCCGTTCCATGAATCAATATTTCATCTCCTATCGTTAGGGATAGAGGAAGCGGATAAGGTGTTTTTTCATAGAGAACATCTGCCGAATCGCATGTCGGTCCAGCCAAAATACAAGGCTCCATCACCTTATCATCATGAGGTGTCTCAATAGGATAACGAATGGCTTCATCCATAGTCTCAGCAAGACCATTAAATTTCCCAATATCAAGATAAACCCATCGTACATTATCGTTATCAGCTTTTTTAGATATTAGAACAACTTCTGTACGAATAACACCAGCATTGCCAACCATCGCACGTCCTGGCTCAATAATCGTCTCAGGGATACGATTACCAAAATGCTTTTTCAATGAATCAAAAACTGCTGTACCATAAGCTTGTTCTGTAGGGACATCTTTCAAATAACGCGTTGGAAAACCGCCCCCCATATTCACCAACCTTAGTGAAATGCCTTCTTGTTCCAAACGCTTAAAAACTGTAGAAGCATCCGATAAAGCACGATCCCACGCACTCAAATCAACCTGCTGAGATCCAACATGAAAAGAAACACCATAGGCTTGCAAACCCAATTGGTGTGCCCGTCTTAGAACATCAACCGCCATATCTGGAACACAACCAAATTTGCGTGACAATGGCCACTCTGCACCTTTGCCATCGGTAAGAACACGGCAAAAAACACGTACTCCTGGAGCAACACGCGCAATTTTTTCCACTTCTTCAACACAATCAACAGCATAAAGTGAAACTCCCAATGCATATGCTCGTGCAATATCACGCTCTTTTTTAATCGTATTTCCAAAAGAAATACGCTCTGACGTTGCTCCTGCTTTTAAAGCCATTTCAATTTCTGCAACAGAAGCCGCATCAAAAGAAGATCCTAAAGAACTTAGCAAACGCAAGATTTCAGGAGCTGGATTTGCCTTTATTGCGTAAAAAATACGAGACTGCGGCAGAGCTTTTTCAAAATTTAAATAGTTATCACGAACAACATCAAGGTCAACAATTAAGCATGGACCTTCAGAACGATGTGTTGCAAGAAAATCGCGAATACGTTGCGTTGCCATCTGCAATTCTCCTTGAGGGAACGCTCCCCCACTCTATGCTTAGACAGCCAAAGCTGCCAAAAGCTAAAGGACAAAAAACACACAACAACCATCCCCATTCTGATTACAAAAAACCAGAAATTAGCATTGCATGCTGCGAAAGAACAGCGCGAAACCGCGTTATTCTATTTTATCTGCCTTTTTGATTGGAGTTGAGAAAACCACTTCCGCACTGAAGGCAATGAGGTGTGCCTCTATAGTTATCCCAGCATTTAAAAGCTGGAAGACACCAGAAAGGCCCGCACCGTCGTTGCTTCAAGATGTCCTCATTCTTGCAATTGGCTGTAAGAATGACTGGAGCGGTTAGTTCCAGGTACCGTACCGGTTAATCTCACCATTTGAGAACCAGCGGACACCCACAGGCACGTGCGACTTTGGGCAAGGCATCCTATAAAACGAATTCTTTCTCATTTCAATCATTTTTTTAATTTTAAACATTTTTTAATTCTTAAAGATAAAATGATGCGAAAAAACAACACTCTCCCCCAGACAAAGCCATCCATCCGCTTTCATGAGATCACACCCTTACATTATCCGTACAACATAAATCACTGTCTTGCGTTTAAAGCCCCTCGTTTCTTTACCCTATTCTATCTCCTAATATCTGCAGCAGAAAATAACGCAAATAAATTACTCAAAACATTAATTTATAATGATAATTTATTATTGTACCCTTAAACAAAAATCCCATTATAAAATCCTCTTATTTCAACCCTCTTACAATGAATCAATTAAAATCATTCTTTTGCGCATCACAAATAAAAAACAATTGAAAAAAGGAGTACCTCTTATATATCCTCTCAAATGCAAAGATGACCAACATTGAAGACTGAGGATAGTAACGACTGAAGCACCATAATCTTTAAAGATAACGTGTCCTTCCCCCAACAAAACACCATTATCTTTCTCATTTACATCCTAAAAAACATCCCTACTTCCACATTCATTTCACAGCATCGCTTAAGCAAAATATCATGAAGAATTCCCCGTATAATATAGCTTGTATGATATAGATCAACTACATCTCACCCTCTTTATACTTATGAAATTAAAAACAAACGCTCCCATTCTATCTGCCAACTCCCAATATTGCAGAAACTCCTACATTGAAATGTTTCATAACACCTTATCTAAAATGATTTTTGTCCACACGTTGCTCCCATTTGCAACGTACAAGTGAATGAATTTTACGCGATTCGTTCTCATCTAATCTGAAAGCAACAAAGTTCACAATATTGAACTCTTTTATTCAAATGAATAATAAATTATCATTATAAATTAATGTATTATATTAAATTCTGAAATCATAAACTCCTATTATCATTTTATTTTTCCACCTAGCATCTGCTTTTTAATCACATCTTATTCATACGCTTTTCTCTTAAACTATAATCTCCCTCCTCTGCGCTGTTGGTGAACGGCTTTTCTATTTTAAAATGAAAAGTATTTGAAATACTCAATCCTATAAAGTCAAAGAAAGTAAACAATCTATAATGATTACTTATAAGTCAAATAATTTAACATAAACAAAAAGACCGAATAATATCCGGTCTTATAAAATATTTTTCTACTAATATTAAAAAACTCTTCTCTCTTAAATTTAAGAGAAAAACGCTACAATTTAAAGCCCTACACTGCGATATCCTTATGTCCCTTGATGAGAATCAATTGCACGCAACTTCAACAATTGAAATTGCCTATGGCGCTCACGAAAGCGCTCTCTATCGGCTTCACTACGCGTGTTATAACAAGCATCACAGGAAACACCTTCCTCATAATGAGGCGATAATTTGCTTTCAGCATTAAGAGGAGAACGACACGCGCGACATAATTCGCGTCCACATTCTTCAAGACCATGTTGAACAGAAACACGCTCATCAAAAACAAAACACTCACCCCACCATAAACTTTTCTCTTTTGGAATTTTTTCTAAATATTTTAGAATACCTCCTTTTAGATGGTAGACTTGCTCATAACCAAGATCACGAACATAAGCTGTTGATTTTTCACACCGAATACCACCTGTACAAAACATGGCAATTTTCTTTTTTTTCTTTAACTCAGCCTCATGTTTACGCACCCATTCAGGAAATTCGCGAAATGTTTTAATCTGCGGATCAATCGCTCCTTGAAAACTCCCTATCGCATATTCATAGTCATTCCGTGTATCGATTAAAATTGTCTCTTCATCTTGAATAAGAGCATTCCAATCTTCAGGATCGACATAAGTACCAACAACTTTTAGCGGATCAACCCCTTCAACCCCCATCGTCACAATCTCTTTTTTCAACCGCACTTTCATGCGATGAAAAGGCATTTTTGATGCCCATGAATATTTAATTTCCGGCGTTTGAAACGCTGGCTCAGCCGTAATAAAATCCACCAATGCCTCAATCGCATCACAAGAACCAGCAACTGTTCCATTAATGCCCTCTTGTGCTAAAAGCAGAGTGCCTTTGATATCCTTTGCTTGACATAAATCCTGCAAAGGTTTTTGTAATTGATGATAATGCTTCAAATCTGCAAAGCAATAAAGTGCAGCAACTTTAAAATTCTTTTCCATGTGTTTTGCCATAACGCGCGTTTCATTCAATTTCAAGATTTATTCATGTACTCTTTAACATATTGTGCTTAATCAAACGATACAAATAATATCATCTCCAAGAAGAAAAAATATCATGTGCCAAAAAAGAGAAAAGCTTTTATTATATCTCCAAGGACAAACTGTTATACCTGTTTTACTCATTGACAATCTACAAAGTGCTGTACCCTTAACACGCGCTCTTGTCAAAGGTGGATTAAAAACAATTGAGATCACCTTGCGAACACCAAATGCCCTCAAAGCAATTCAGAAAATTACACAAGAAGTCCCTGAAGCAATTGTTGGAGCCGGCACAATTCTCAACACAACACATTACGAAAAAGCCGAACAAGCTGGAGCCAAGTTTATTGTAAGCCCCGGATTATCCAATGAACTAATCAATTGTGCAAAAAATAGTGAAATTCCCCTTCTTCCCGGTGCAATGACCCCAAGTGAACTCATGCAAGCATTAAACAAAGGCTATTCATATCTTAAATTTTTCCCTGCTGAAGCTACTGGGGGTATTTCCTTCATCGAAGCTTTAGCATCTCCCTTCTCTGATATCCGGTTTTGCCCAACAGGCGGTATTACACAAAAAAGTGCAACACAATGGCTCCAACTGCCCAATGTCTTCTGCGTTGGAGGTTCTTGGATAGCGCCCCAAAAACTCATTGCAATAAGTGATTGGGATTCGATTACTGCATTAGCATATACCGCATCACAACTTCCCTCTCCCTCGAAAAAAGCTCTTTCTACAATATAATGTAATGTGCAAGAATATCAGCCCCTTCAACAAGACCAAAGCTTTCACACATCCTTGCGCAATCTTTTAACATCGTCATAAAACCATAAATCATCACCCGATCTTCATTAGGATGAATTTTGCGAGTTCTATTGTTTCAAAGCCGCTTGTTTCAAAAAAGCACCACTCTCCATAACAGTCGTAATACGCCCCATATGCTCAGAAAGCTCACGAGTGGTCATAGGATAAAATTTCAGCTGTTGTGCATATGCCCCACAATGAGTGGATCTTATTGCAAAAAGGAAACAAGATCTTTTGCACAAATTGACTCATTCTTTTCGCGCGTTATTTAAATAAGAACAACTTCTGAAAATTTTTCATAAATGTCAGGCTCACGAATAAAGCTTGCAAAAGAAAAAAAAACCGTACCGGTTTGAAAGAAGATAAAGCATCAACTTTCCCACTCATTACTCCACAAAAGCGCGCTCTACAACATAAGTAGCAGGAGCATTATTGGCCCCTTCAACAAGACCAAAGCTTTCACACATCCTTGCGCAATCTTTTAACATAGCCATGGAACCACAAATCATCACCCGATCCTCATCAGGATGAATCTTAGGAAGGCCTGTTGTTTCAAAAAAGTCCCCACTTTCCATCACAGTTGTAATACGACCCATATGCTCAGAAGCTTCACGAGTAGTCATAGGATAAAATCTCAACTGTTGTGCATACTCTCCAATGAGTGGATCTTGTTGCAAAGAGGAAACAAGATCTTTTGCATAAATTAACTCATTTTTTTCGCGCGTTGTTTGAATAAGGACAACTTCTGCAAATTTTTCATAAGTTTCAGGATCACGAATAAGGCTTGCAAAAGGAGCAATCCCCGTCCCAGTTGAAAGAAGATAAAGACGTTTTCCAGGAATAAGAGCATCAAGCACCAGCGTTCCTGTAGATTTTTTACGCATGAGAACTGTATCACCAATTTTAATTTTTTGGAGATGCTCGGTTAAAGGTCCCCCTGGAACTTTTATCGAAAAAAACTCAAGCTGTTCATCCCAAAAGGGACTTGCAATCGAATAAGCGCGATAAATCGGCTTTTCTGCATTTGGCAAACCGATCATAACAAACTCACCCGAACGAAAACGAAAACTTTCCGGACGATTCAGACGGAATTTAAATAACCGATCTGTATAGTGACAAACCTCTTGGACAGTAAGGGCGAACACATTCTCAGGAATCGGAAAATTTGCAACGCTGCTGATGCTTGACGGAACATTGGTAGCAGACGTATTCATACTCTTCCCCATATCTTTATTGAACGTTAAATTTCGAATCCTTGACGTGATATAGTACTTGCACAACCATCTGCCAACAATTTTCTCAACACAAAAGCCTCAAGGTTAACACTTTTATGTCAAAATTAAATAAATGAGTCTAGCGCGCTCTATAAGCGATAAAATTGATTTCACTTAAAACCAATCAAAGACTAGAAAGTAAATACTGGATACCCAATCCATCTTGAAAACAAATAATATCCAAATCAACGAGTTTTCTAAATCAACAGTTTTTAATGTATCAAAAAGTGTTTACACACTGTTTTCCATTCAATAAAAATAATTTTAAGTGCATGAGACGACATCCAAAATTGCACAGATGAGTGATCTTCCCCCTCATGGTAAAAAACTTGTAATACATTGACTTAACGTGGTTAATTTAATCATTTTACCTTCTCTAAATAAGAAGCCAATGCAATATTTAATCACAACAATCACACCAGCAATAATAGTCTAACATTGCACTCTTCAAAATGATACAATACAATAAACTATGTTTATTTTTTTATATGCCTAAACGAGGAAAAATAAGTAAAAAAGTCTATGTTTTACAAATCATTAGAAGATACCATGTTGATAACAACACAAATAAAACTAAACTATCTCTTATATCTAGAGTACCATTTTACATAAAAAACGACTTTAATGGCAGCATAGGCTTCTTAATGATTTTGACCATAGCAAATAGTGTCTTTCCCCTATATCGTAAAGAACCTCAATGAAACAACCAAAAAAACTCCGTATTTCACGAACACAGATAAGCTTTTAAAATGAACAAATCCGTTAATGATGAAATAAATACATCACTCTATACAGCTGTAGCAACCATCGATGTCAGTGCCATTGTTGCCAATTATATTACTTTAGCCAAACGTGTAGCTCCAACACAATGTTCAGCAGTTGTAAAAGCAAATGCCTATGGATTAGGAGCTCACAAAATTGCTCCTGCCCTTTATCAAGCTGGTTGTCGCACTTTTTTTGTCGCCCAAATCAGAGAAGCACTCCAATTAAAAAGCATTTTACCATCAAATGTCACAATTGCCATTCTGAATGGACTTCCACACTTAGCAGAAGAGTTTGTCGCACAATCTGGTATTGTTCCTGTTCTAAACTCTTGGAATGCCATTGAAAATTGGCAAAAAATTTGTCAAAAAAAAGATAAAAAATTTCCAGCAATTGTTCAAATCGATACCCATATGAACCGATTAGGACTGGATCAAAAAGAATTACAAAAACTCATCAAACACCCTACAATTTTCGAAAAAGCAGAAATAAAATATATTCTTAGTCATCTTTCTAACGGAGAAGATGATACCCACCCATCAAATTATGCCCAATTGACTTCTTTCAAAACGATCCTTGCGCAATTGCCTGCTTGCAAAGTTTCCTTTGCCAATTCTGGAGGTATCTTTCTAGGATCAGATTTTTATTTTGATCTTGTTCGTCCAGGCATTGCACTTTACGGAGTTGATCCGCGGGGAAAACACCCATCACCTTTGAAACCTGTTTTAAAACTTGAAGCCCAAGTCATTCAAAGCCGCGTTGTTGATATAGGAGCACCTGTTGGTTATGCAGAAAGCTTTATAACCAACAGACCAAGCACTCTTGCAACCATTTCTATAGGCTACGCAGACGGCTGGCTCCGTACTCTTTCGAATAAAGGAACTGTTTATTTCAACGGGCACAAACTTCCCATGGTTGGGCGGGTTTCTATGGATTCCATTATTGTAGATACGACCGATCTTGAACAAAAACCTCAAACTGGTGACTGGGTAGAACTCATTGGTCCCCATCAAACACTTGAAAAAGTATCTATAGATGCCGATACCCTTCCCAATGAAATTCTAACATCTCTTGGCTCCCGCTATAAATACATTTACACATAAAAACTCTTTAAAAAAATAAATTGATAAAAATCATCATTTTAGAAAATTGAGGGGCTTTTACAAAAGATTTTACAACAATCAACCACACAGAATGGTCATAGACACCGTACATTCACAGAAATCTCAAAACAGACAAGTTGATGGACTGTTTTATGGAAGTAGCTTTCACCTAAAATACAAAAACTTAGCCTTTCCCCATAAATTGACAAAAAAGAATCTACTACAAAGTTTTTAAAATTAATTTCCCAATTAAAATCATTCGCTTGCATACCACAAGCTGAACTATGTGTAGATAAAAATGATTTAAGAAAAGAATAATGCCTCTTATGAACCATAGTGCCAAGAGCTATAACATTAGGCGCTGGCAAAGTGTATGATAGTGCCCAGCTTACTCCGTTATGAAGCGTAAAGATAGTGGGGAATCAATGGATTTACCCTTACACCATTCACGAGCGCCGTCGCGAAATGGGATTGGGAGCGAAGTGTCTCTTTAAAACAAACACGTGAATTAACAACTCAAGTATATTCTTTTTGGAGCGTTCTGTTTTACATGAGGATCATTCCCCCACTAAAGAACACAATAAATATAAAGTATGGAGCAATGTGTAATCCCCATTATTTAAAAAACATTGCTTTAAATGCTTTTGAAAGCCATAAAGCTGAATTAAGAGGAGATGACAAACTGAGGATTGATTTTCACCTTACGGCTTTACATTTTCCAAAATAAGATTGTCTTCCAGTTTCAAAGATTACGTCAACAGAAATACGCAATCCCCGCCCTCATCTGACAGACAAAAGCAGGAACTACTCATAAAGCTCTTTTTTTCTCAATCTCTGGCTCAAGACATGTTGCTGCATTAAGTTTGGATGTTGATTTACAGGCAACAGCTAAAGCACACGAGCTCTTAGGAAAACAGCGCCGTAAAGTCACAAACTGACTTGCAATGAAGTGGAAAGATGTGCCGGCTTTTATAAGACCCCTTGTAAAAAAAAACATAATACATTTGGCTTTGCGTTTGCTCATTCTGACAGGTGTTCTTACATATTTTTTCGTCATATTTACAAAAAGCAGATTAAAGAGAAATATTTAGACAATTCTTGACTCGAAAAGATGCAACAACAGAGTTTCGCGTGTCTTTATCATCAAAAACATTAAATTTGATTTTATTCTTTCTACAACCCGTCGTCGTCACCTTAGTGAGAAGTAGTATGTCACAACACATGCAACAGACGTGCCCCTATCCTCATAGGTTTTCACTCTCGTTTACATGAATTAGCTGGCTAAACCGATGCCGACTAGTCAAAAACCATGTCATACGGTAGAATGCAAAGGAGAGCATGCCTATTGCCGACAAAACACAGCTTTTTGTCGACTTTTTCGATTTTGCTCATGTTATAAAAAACAATGCAAAATTCTAGAAAATAGACAAATAATTCCATAGTAACATGATCAACAAGTACAAAACCCACACAAAATGTGTGGGCTTTTTTCGTTCATGCAAATAAACAAATTAAATATATATTTGTTATTTAATAGGTATTTCCCAATGGTGGACACGAACAAATGAGCATTCTGTCTCCCGCAACATTATCAATACGCGATACAGGAGGCCAATATTTATTGGCTGGATCAAGAGAACTGTTGGGAAAAGCAGCTTCTTGTCGCGAATAGGGTCGTACCCAAGCATCATCTAAAGTATCAGCCACTGTATGAGGGGCATTCACCAATGGATTATTGTCTTTTGGCCAAACCCCATTCCCAACTTTTTTCGCTTCTTCAGCAATAGAGAGTAAAGCATCACAAAAACGATCAATCTCTGCTTTTGGTTCTGATTCCGTTGGCTCAATCATTAAAGTTCCCGGAACAGGGAACGACATCGTAGGCGCATGGAATCCATAATCAATGAGACGTTTTGCAATATCATCAACACTCACCCCATACTGCTCTTTCAACACGCGTGTATCCACAATACATTCGTGAGCAACACGTCCATGCTTGCCCCGATAAAGAATGGAATAAGCAGCTGAAAGACGTGCAGCAATATAATTGGCATTTAAAATGGCTATTTGTGTTGCATATTTTAAGCCATCAGCCCCCATCATTCGAATATACATCCATGTAATTGCAAGAATAGACGCACTTCCATAAGGAGCAGCAGAAACCGCATGTGTTGTCCTATCCTGTTCATGACCTGGTAAGAATGGTTTGAGATGCACTGCAACTCCAATTGGTCCCATACCAGGACCACCACCACCATGAGGAATAGCAAATGTTTTATGAAGATTCATATGACAAACATCAGCGCCAATATCCGCAGGACGAGCAAGCCCCACAAGGGCATTGAGATTAGCACCATCAAAATAAACTTGTCCGCCATTTTCATGAATAATAGAACAAATTTCCTTAATGCTTTCCTCGTAAACACCATGGGTTGAAGGATAAGTAATCATAAGAGCAGCCAATTTATCTTTATGCAATTGCGCTTTCATCTTGAGATCGTCTACATCAACATCACCATCGCTTAAACATTTTACCACAACGACTTCCATCCCTGCCATATGAGCCGAAGCTGGATTGGTACCATGCGCAGATGCAGGAATAAGACAAACTGTACGTTGATGTTCTCCTCGTGATTGGTAATATCGTCGGATAGCCAAAAGCCCAGCATATTCACCTTGAGCACCAGAATTTGGCTGAAAAGAAACTTGCGCAAATCCTGTAATTTCACACAACCACGCATTTAACTGGTTGATCATCTCCAAATAACCCGCTGCATCCTCTTGTGAAACAAAGGGGTGTATATTGGCCATGCTCGCCCAGCTCACAGGCATCAATTCAGCAGCTGCATTAAGCTTCATTGTACAAGAACCAAGAGGGATCATAGCGCGATCCAGCGCCAAATCCTTATCCGCTAAACGACGCAAAAAGCGCATCATATCTGTCTCTGAATGAACAGCATGAAAAAAAGGCTGAGAAAGAAAAGCAGCATCCCGTTTTTTTCCAAAGAGTCGTGGAGAAACCTTATCAAAGAGTTGTGCCCCCAAAAGCTGCGCTAAAGCACCAGCATCTTCTTCTGTTGATAATTCATCAAAATTGATTGCAATAGTGTCATCATCGAGAACACGAATAAGGCGCCCACCTATTTTGGCTTGATGCGCAATTTCTCGCGCTTTTCCCTTAACAGAAATACTCACACAATCAAAAAAGCTTTTCCCTTCAACATGAACCCCTGCTGCTTCTAAACCAGCAACAAAACGACATGTTAAATGATGAATTCGCTGCGCAATTTCTTGTAAGCCTTTTGGCCCATGCCAAACAGCATAAGCGGTTGCCATATTAGCCAACAAAGCCTGCGCTGTACAAATATTTGACGTCGCTTTATCGCGCCGAATATGTTGTTCACGTGTTTGCAAAGCTAAACGAAAACCAACGCGTCCTTTGGTATCCACGGATTGACCAACAATACGCCCTGGAATAAGACGCGTTAACGCATCACTCACGGCAAGGTAACCAGCATGTGGACCACCAAATCCCATCGGAACGCCATAACGCTGCATAGAGCCAACAACGATATCTGCCCCCCATTGAGAAGGTGGCTCCTGAAGGGTAAGCGCTAAAGGATCAGCTACAACGATAACGAAAGCTCCCTTTTCCTTTGCCTCTTTTATAATCTCACTGTAATCATGAAAAGAGCCTTTTGTATCTGGCCAAGACAAAACAATTGCCGCTGTATCAGGATCAATTTCGCCATTTTGGCTAATCTGAATCCCTTGTGTTTCAGCACGCGTTTGCGCAACACTCAAAGTCTGAGGATGTAAAAGACTCTGAAGAGAAATTTTTGTTTTTTTCTCACGGAAAAAGCGAACAGCAAGGGCATTGGCTTCAGCTAAAGCAGTTGCTTCATCAAGAAGGGAAGCAGCAGAAACAGGCAAACCTGTTAGTTCACTAACCAATGTCTGAAAATAAAATAAAAGCTCTAAACGACCTTGGCTAATTTCTGCTTGATAAGGCGTATAAGCAGTATACCAAGCAGGATTTTCAAACAGATTTCGTAAAATAACCGGAGGCACATAAGTTCCATGGTATCCTTGCCCAATAAAACTTTTGTGCACATGGTTACGCTCCATCATCTGGGAGAGTTCTTCCAAGGCTTGTCCTTCACTAGCAGCCTCTGGAAGATTCAGTGAACGTCCCAAATGGATAGAGTGTGGAACAGCTTGAGAAATAAGTGCCTCAACACAATCAAGCTCTAAAACATCAAGCATTTTTTGTGTTTCATCAGGACGCAGCCCAATATGTCGAGAAGAAAAAGAACGCTCGATCATGGTACTCATCCAATCAAAGCTTTATAAGCATCTTTATCTAACAACCCCTCCAGTTGTGTCTCATCCTGCAATGTCATTTTCCATAACCAGCCTTCTGTTTCGGGTTTCTGGTTTACCAGTTCAGGATTATCAGCCAAGGCTTCATTTATTTCGACCACTTCACCATCAAGAGGAGCATAAACATCTGAAGCCGCCTTCACTGATTCTACAACAGCCGCCGCCTCTCCTTTGGAAAGTTTTGTTCCACTTTGTGGTAAATCAACAAAAACCAAATCCCCTAATTGCTCTTGCGCATAATGCGTAACCCCAACAGTCACCATTTGCCCTTCAACGCTAAGCCATTCATGGTCATGTGTAAAATAAGTTTTAGACATAAAAAATCATCCTTTAAAATAACGTTGTTCAACAAAGGGAAGAGAATGAACTGATAATACAATCTTTTTGCCTCGCAGTTCTGTAAAGACTTGTGTCCCTTCAACTTTAAAATCAACTGGAACGTAACCCATCGCGACAGGACCATCAAAAGAAGGACCAAAACCACCTGATGTTACAATGCCAATCTCATTACCTTGATCATCAAGAAGCACCGCACCGGCACGAATAGGTTGACGCGTTTGCGGTTTTAATCCAACACGACAACGAGCCGGTCCTTTTTGCAGTGCTTCAAGAAAAGCCTTTGCACCATAAAATTGTGCTTTTTCTCGAACACTTTTAGGAACAGCCCATGTTAGAGCCGCATCAATAGGTGTCGTATCAGGGGTAATATCATTTCCATGCAAACACAGCCCCGCTTCCAACCGCAAGCTATCGCGTGCGGCAAGTCCAATCCACTCAACACGAGAATCACTCAGCAATTTTTCAGCCAACATATGCGCATGCCCTATAGGCAAAGCAATTTCAAAACCATCCTCTCCCGTATAACCAGAACGCGTTATAAACCAATCCTGTTGTGGTTCGAATCCTTGCATAAAGAACAATTCATTCCCTGGTAAATCGGCATCAGCAAGAACAGCTGCCGCTTCAGGACCTTGAAGCGCAAGCAATACCCTTTCAAGGGCAATCACTTGACATTCAAAATCAACCGCACGCTTTTCTAATTCTAAAAAATCAGCCTGTGCATTCCCAGCATTGGCGACCAACATAAAACGACCCTCTTCCAAACGGGTAATGATAAGATCATCAAGAATACCAGCCTGCTCATTAAGCAAATAATTATACCGTGAATGCCCAATCTTTAAAGCTGCTGCATCAATGGGAAAAGCATAGGACAAAAATTCCACAGCTTGTGCCCCTTCAACCGCAATCAATTTCATATGAGAAATATCAAAAAGTCCTGCATGTGCACGCGTATGAAGATGCTCTTTTAAAACGCCAAGAGGATAAGTTAAAGGCATGTTCCAACCCGCAAAAGCACCAAATTTTGCTCCTGCTTTTTCATGCAAATCATATAAAGGAAGTGTTTTTAAAAAAGATGTTTCTTGTGCTGTGCCCATAATAACTCCAAAGCTGCGCTAACGCCCACAGAATATGGCCGTCTCTGCCCCCTCTGTCATCAACCTGAGAGACTCGCGAAAAGATTTTTCGCTTACACCTTCGGCGCGGGTTCTCCCGACTTTCCAGATCTGCCTTCTTCCTTTTACGGTCCTTAAAGCCTGAGAGATTATGGGCTATTTCCCCTTCGGCGGCAATGCGAAAATTTGCAATCTGCACTCTCCCGCAAAAGAATGAAAGAAACGATAACGCTCTTTCCAGCATATTTAAACCTATAGCCTATCTTCATCACACTGTCATTAGTAAAGTGATGAAAATGTTCTCATTTTAAAACTTGCATAAGCTGCTTCAAAAGATTTATAATATTATCCTTTTGAACCTTACAAAAATTGCAAGCAACACATTTTAGGAAATTTAAGACAAAAATCAAAAGCTATAAACAAAAATACCTCTTGAAAATCATGCAAAACGTCACACACTAAAAAGATCGCAAAGCAATATTCTTTCGCGCGCAGTTCAACCTTAAAGATAGGGTTTCATATTCTTTTTGAGAATAAGGACTTCAAATATTTTATAAGTATGATTTTAATGCACAAGAAGTAGGTTTTCTGCTTTCTCAATAGTGTCATAAATAGCGACTATTTACAGACTAAAATTACCGAACAAAGGTGACAAAATACTCATGAAAGCTGGTAATATCTCTTACAATTGCGAAAATGATCTTCCAAAGCAAATTGCTCTTTTTCCTTTAGAAGGTGCACTCTTACTACCCGGTGGTTTTTTATCACTCAATATTTTTGAACCAGAATCACTTGAAATGATTGAAAATGTTATGGTAACTGATCGTCTATTGGGCATTATTCAACCACTTTCATCGGATACAGATCGCTTCTCTACACAACTTTATAAAACAGGCTGTATAGGGCGTATTACAAACTACAGTGAAACAGGAAACGGACAACTGTTCATTATCTTACAAGGTGTTTGCCGCTTCACTTTAGAACAAGAATTGAAAAACACAAAATCCTATCGAACAGCTCTCATCCAATCAAACATAAAAGACTTGCAAGAATTTGATATTGAAGAAAGCATTAACCGAGAGAACTTACTCGACGTTGTAGAAAAATATCTAACCATACATGAAATGGAATATAATTGGAGCAGCATCATAGAAGCCCCTACACCTATATTGGTTAATGCTTTTTCAGCTCTTATCCCCTTTACACCAGCAGAAAAACAAGCTCTCCTTGAAGCTCCAGATATCGAAAGCCGTGCCCAAACTCTTCTTGCATTAACAGAACGCTCGCTCATGAAACAAACAGGAACAGATTACCGCTTAAACTAATGAATGTCCAAACATGAAAAAAATGACCACAGATCCCAAAATGCTCGAATTGCTCGTCTGCCCAATGACGAAAGGCACGCTCTCTTTCAACCGAAAAACACAAGAGCTCATTTCTCTCAAAGCCAAACTTGCCTACCCTATTCGTGATGGCGTTCCCATTATGCTTGCCTCAGAAGCGCGCCCTTTGCAAAACAATGAAGAAATAACGCATAAAAAATAAAAAATCCTCATGCAATTTCCCTCTACAAGCCCACTGTTATCAAGTCTCTATCAATATGATATCTCAATATTTACGATTTCTGAAAAAAGAACTTTACAATAAAGATATTTATATCGCTTTACACCTTGTAACAAAAGCCAAAAATATCATCAGATTCTCTCATTCCAGCCTGTTCATACTGAAGCAATCAAAACCATTCGCTTGCACCACACAAGCATCTGAATAAAAATGGCTCTTATGAACTTCTTAAAAGCAAGAATTATAATAACATTTTGAACCAACTCAGGTAAATGAAATTTATTATATTAAACATAAAGATTGTTATATTTCATGGACTTTAATTTATACTATTTACGAACAACATATTTGAGATACCTCGATTTAAGATGAATAAAAACGACAAGTTATATCATCTTATGTATACCATATCGGGACAAGAATATTTATCTGTTTATGTACTCTTCAAAGCGGGAAAACAGCCTAATTTGGGGGAGAAAACATAAAATCGTAAAGGAGAAAATCACCCCATTACCTTGCCATCACCCTTTAATTTCGCTTTACAATTTTTACAAGTATCTAAAGTATCTCAAGCAATATTTTTATGTATAATATACGCATTAATTACGTGAAAACTTGAAACAACAAACAAGAAACACTGTTGTAATTTCAATTGACGATTGAAAGTAATTGCCTTATGAAGGAGGCTTGTGTTTTTGGTTGTATACGCGACAATCAAATAGGGTCTGGAAGCCCGAAAAACTCAAACTAGAAATAAAACCGCTTTTGCGGATATCCCGGAATTTCCGGGGGCTCTTGTTATGTCCAAGTGCTTTCAGCACTAAAAGCAAGGGGCTGTTTTGAGTCAGCACTTCCAGACCCCGGAAACGCTTATTCCATAAAAACATAATAAATTCAGTGTGTTATATGCAATTATTTTATAAGAATCCACTTAAGAATCCATACTTTTATACGTGATTCATTTGACCATTTTTTATATAAGATTGCCATGTATGAATAGACCATAAAAAGCAAATCATGATGCAAATATTATAACGCATGTGTGTATTCAAATGAAATGAAAAGCCGATATCATTCATAACAGTTTATAAATTTTATGATACGTTTTTATCACAGCACAAATCACATTGTTAAAAATTTAGTCGTTTGGAATATCGATAATATACGTTTAAAGATCACATCTTGTTTTAATAATTGGATTGTTAATCGCATGATAAAAACAAAATTATTGGTTCCCAAAATTGGGAAGCAAAAATCTATATCCCTTATAGCAATATTTTATTACCTATTAGAGGATAATCGTTTGAAACTGTTATAAGGTAAATTGTATCAAAAGATACGTATTTATAGAAAATAGAGATCATATAGTTTTCCCCAAAATTGGGAAAAACCTTAAAATGGCATTAAAGCAATTAACTGTTTGAAGCATTCATAAGCTTATAGGTTTAATTCATAAAGATTGCACAAAGGATTTAAAGACAAGATTGATTTTATAACCACGGTATTTTTTACCGAGGTAGAAAATAAAGGTCATGAAATTTAAAACATTATATCTTATGAAATCAAAAGCTTTTAATGAATATAGTGCATAGCTAGTTTTGAAGAACGCAACTGTATTCGCTTCCACAAAAAAATGGAAGCGAACAATGCCATAGCAGTAGAATTACTATCTACTTTAGACTTGATACTAAGAAACGTTTTAAAAGTTATAGTTTAAAAATACGCTTATGAGACCCTTTCTAAATGAACGTTTAAACGTTTGAAACTGATGTTTATAACAGTTTTTAAAGCCTTGCATTTGATAAAAGCGGTTGTTTGTTGTCTTTATGAGAGATTGTTTTAAAAACCAATGCTTGTAAATGTAAAAACCGTTTTGTTAAAGCTACCGAGCATTTTGATTTGTTTGATACGTTTGATAGCCATAACAAGCGTTTTATAGGCTCTCTCATTCAAATNTTCCATTTTTTTGTGGAAGCGAATAGTTCCATTCTTAAAGACTAGCCTGCAATCTATTCATTAAAAGGCTTTTCATTTCATAAGATATAGCATTTGAATTTCATGACCTTTATTTCCTACCTCGGTAAAAAAATACCGTGGTTATAAAATCGATCTTGTCTTTAAATCCTTTTATGCAATCTTTAAAATGTTCGGTGTTATGATGATGCTGTTATGACAGCTCTCTATTTTGCGCTCGCCAATTTTGGCGAATGTTAATTTGCTCTTTTATGTGATTAACAATCCAATCTTTAAAACAAGATGTGATCTTTAAACGTATGTTATCGATATTTTCAAACGACTAAATTTAAAACAATGTGATTTGTGCTGTGATAAAAACGTATCATAAAATTTATGAACTGTTATGAATGATATCGGCTTTTCATTTTATTTGAATACACACATGCGTTATAATATTTACATCATGATTTGCTTTTTATGGTCTATTCATACATGCCAATCTTATATAAAAAATGGTCAAATGAATCACGTATAAAAATGTGGATTCTTAAGTGGATTCATATAAAATAATTTCACACAACCTATTGACTTTATTTCATTTTTTGATATGATAGCTTATCAGTTGGTACAAAGAAGATGTTGAGCATGTGAACAAATGGCGCGAACATGCAAGAGAGGATTTTCGATTTTACAATGGTGATCAGTGGAATGAGGCTGATTTAGCGGCGTTAAAAGAGCAACGCCGCCCCGTTATGACGTTTAACCGTATTGCACCATTGGTTAATGCCGTTGTGGGTTCAGAGCGTAACAATAAACGAGAGGTGCAATTCATTCCCCGTCAAATAGGCAAGGCATTGCCAAGTGAATTGCTTACAGGAGCAGCGGAATGGTTTCGCGACATGGCACATGCTGAATATGCAGATAGTGATGCTTTCCAAGACGCTGTCATCTGCGGCATGGGCTGGACCGATACGCGGCTTGATTATGAGAACAGTATAGATGGTGAACCGGTTATTACGCGTTTAGACCCACTGAAAATGGTCTGGGATAGTGCGGCAGTGCAACCGAATTTAACCGATGCACAACGTTTGTGGTATGTAGACCGCAAGCCGTTAGAAGTAGCTAAGCAGATGTTTCCCAAATCTCATTGGACAGAGCTGAGTGCGGATTGGGCGCGTGATGGGAGCTCTCATGAAGGCATTCATCATAATGATCTTGAAGCTTACGATGATGAGAAGGGCATTGATGTTGAAAACGGTCGTCGGATGGTTACACTTGTTGAAGGGCATTATAAACAAAAATACAATAAAGTCAATAGGTTGAGTGTAATTATCTTATATGAATCCACTCAAGAATCCACACTTTTATACGTGATTCATTTGACCATTTTTTATAAACAATTGCCATGTATGAATAGACCATAAAAAGCTAATCATAAAGAAGTTTAAGAAGAAAAAACAACTTCAAAATGTCCTTCAAGCGTTTTAACTTCTTTCGGATTAACAATAATCTTTATATCGTTTCCCAATTTTGCCAAACACTCAAGCATTTTCATTTCACTAATTCCTCGAAATTCTCCACTTAAGAGTTTAGACAGTTTTGGTTGAGTCATTTTCAAAAGTTGACTAGCCTGTTTTTGTGTTAAGTTCTTTTCTTTCAGAATTTGACTAATCTTATGAGCAAGTTGCGCTTTGATAAGCATCTCTCTGGAATCTGAAAAGCCAAGATCCGCATAAACATTGGAACTACCGTGAAAAACATTGATCATTTTAATTCCCTTCTAATTGTTCTACTAACTTGAGACGTTCTTTAATCAGATTAATGTCTGGTTTTGGTGTTGCAATGCCACGGGTTGATTTTTTCTGAAAACAATGCAACACATAAAGAGATTTTTTATATTGTATCGTATAAACAGCGCGATAAGTTCCTTGAATATCGCGTTCAATAATTTCTAGAACATTGGCAGATCCAAACCCCTTGAGAACCTTAACATTTTCTCCTCTATCTCCTATCTGAGCAAGATAAAGAGCATAACCAATCCTTTGTTGAATAAGATCAGGAAGACTTTTTATATCTTTGAGTGAAGAACCAAGCCATATGATACGTTTTATTTTACTCATGATTATTAATATACCCATATGGGTATATTTTCAAGTGGTTATTCTAATTTTGTGATTTTTTAATAACTATTATTAATAAAATTGACTTGATAAAAATGGTAACAAAAAACCATAATTGTTTATTTATCTTATGAAAAGCTGCTTTGTAAAAACCAACGCTTCCAAATGTAAAAAGAACGTTTTTTACAGATATTTATTGAATATGCATTTGCTTTTGATTGGATTGTTAAAGCTACCGAGCATTTTGATTTGTTTGATACGTTTTCATATCTCTCATAGAGCGCTTGCAATATGATACGTTTTGTATATATGCATTCATTACTCCATTGTGGATGATTATTTTTCTATCATTATAATCGTTATTTGAAAGCCGCGTCATATCACTTGATACGGCTTTTTTTTATTTTACTCTCTCTTTTATGATATGTTTATAGCAATGCATTTTATATGCGTTTATAACCATAAAGAATGCACACCCCATGCGTTTTTTTATTCTGTTTTATCAGTTATATTGACAACATTATCCCTTTCATAAACCTCACAATTTTTTGGAACCAACCTTACTTTGCTTTTTTTATTGATTTTTGCATTGCCATAAGCACGCCCCCAGATCGTTGCACAATATGAGATTTTTGCATTGCCATAAACAGAGCCATAAATCTCACAAGAGCCACTCACACAAGCATTCCCATAAACCTTGCCATAAATCTTTGCACGACCATTAATAACAGCATAATTATAAATTTTTGCATGGCTATAAATACAAGCCAAGCCAGAAACCTTGGCATGACCATAAACGCGTGCATAACTAAAAACCGTAGCATCATAAGAAACATGCGCATGGTCATAAATATGAGCATCAGCAAGAATGCGGGCACTACCATTCACATGAGCATTACCATAAATATTGCCATAAACATGAGCATTGCCATAGACAAAAGCATGGTCATAAACTTTAGCATATTGAGAGATAAAAGCTTTTCCATAGACCTCAGCATTGCCATAAACTTGACCACAGACTTGAGAAAAATGGCGTATTTTTGCATTTTCATACACTCTTGCATGACCATAGACACAAGCCTCATCATACACCCAGCAATTACCATCATGGGATAGGTTAACTTCCTTTTCAATAAAGCCGCCTAAAGACCCCGCCTTTACATCATCAAAATCTTTTAAAGCTTTAATGCGATAAAGGTTTATAATATTTCGAGTAAGAGCATGTTTGATTTTTTTGATTTCACTGGTTAATTCGTATTTTTTGCACATAGAGATACCCTCACAATTTAATGTGATAAACATTTGATAAAATTTGAAATGGAAAAATTGGGTTGGAAAGCAGGCGCCCCCGCCGCGCCCGCGCGTCTTTACGCAGCGTTATTTTCAATAATCTTTACAACGGTATCGTTTTCATAAATTTCACAATCTTCAGGAATTCCATATGCATAATAAAAGTTTTGTTTGACATATGAATAACCATCTCTTTTTAACCTTGCATTGCCATGTACCAAACCTCTAATGGTGTGATAACCAGTCACTTTTGCATTCCCATAAACAGAACCATAGACCTTAACATACCCACCCACGCTAGCATTGCCATAAACCTTGCCATAAATTTTAGCAGCGCCACTAACAACAGCATGATCATAAACCTCAGCCTTGCTATAAATGCGTGCACTTCCTGTTAATTTTGCATTCCCATAAACCCTTGCA
>NZ_JBHIOP010000089.1:0-33483 GCF_042195625.1 Bartonella sp. AP9QHHD
AACACCAGCAATGGCTAGAAACTTTCTGAAAGCCCTTAATGGACTTTTTAATTGGGCAATTGATCAAGGTCTTTTGGAAAACAATCCAACTTTAGGGGTCAAAAAACCTCCTCTAAAAAATAAAGGGGGCTTTCCTGTTTGGACAGAAGAAGATGTTGAGAAATATTATAAAAGATGGCCACATGGTACCCATGAACGTGTTTGGATTGATGTTCTTCTTTACACGGGGTTGCGCCGTGGTGATGCAGTTCGCATTGGCTGGAAAGATGTCAAAGACAATATTATTCATCTCAAAACAGAGAAAAGTAAATTCCAAACAGATGTTTTTCTCCCTATTTTACCGGAATTAGCCAAAACACTTGAAGCTGGTCCTATTGGTGAGGACACATTCATTTGTAGTAAACACGGGGAAAAAATACCTAAAGAAAGATTCGGAATTACATTTTATAATGCTTGTACCCAAGCAGGTATCAAAAAATCAGCACATGGCTTAAGAAAATTAGCAGCAACACGCGCAGCTAATTCTGGTGCAACAGTATCACAACTCAAAGCAATTTTTGGCTGGACACATGATGCTATGGCATCTCTCTACACAAAGAGCGCAGATCGCAAAAAACTCGCTCTTGAAGCCATAAAAAAGCTTCAAAAAGATGGGGGATAGAGGAAAAAAAACGTAATAGAATCAGGATTCCTCAATTCCCCCATATTAGACATAACTATTTCATTTTACTTGCTGTTTAAATCCAATAACAGCATAATTCAAAGTTTATCAAGGATAATATCTTTTAATTCAAAGCCCATGAACTATGAGCAAAAGCATCGAATGTTCTTCCACCTGTCTCTCTGTTAGGACTCGGTGGCTTTCTAGTAAAGAAATATACAAGATATGCGATGAGACCAAAAATCGCTGTCTCCAACCCCATTAAACCCGCAACTTTTTGGACATTTTTCTCAGCCCCTTGTCCTCCAAACTGGCTAATAATCATATCAACAGCTTTAATAACTCTATTTTCCTGTGTCATTACAGAAATAAAACCAGCATTTTGAAATCTGCCATTTAAAGAATCAGCATTGGCTCTTAAAATCTGTGAAAAGAAAATCGCTACTGCAACAAAACATACTATACAATGCTTGAATATTTTCATCATAACCACCTAATTACAATATTTAGTAAAATAAATTTTCTTTACCGCCCCCTCTAAATAGAAAACATTCCGTTATCTATCGATAAAGTATATTTATCTTCTGATAATAAAAATCTAATACAAAATTTAATTAATAATTTTATTTTAATTGTTAATTTTATATTATATTACACTTACAATATATCCGTTACATGTTTATTTAATAATTGTCAATTATTTTATTTGTACTTTACATTATGTAGTTTAATGATAAAAATATATTAAAATAAAATTATTTTATTGTTTTTATTATAAATTTAGCTTTATTATCATAAATATTATTATGATTTTATAATATATAAAAATATCAATATGTTGTTTTTTAGTTACACATAATATTTTTATTTTTTTGTATAATATAGTAAAATAAATATTTTTATAAAATAATTTTTCCTTAGGATAGATTGAGAAAAAATATTTGCCCCAGCTACAATTAGCGTAAGCACCAGCTTAACTCTTTGATTGAAAAAGCTAAATTAGGTAAGATAAGGGATAACTTTGGTGAATGCGCCAAATCTAATGCCATAAGCTATTACACATTTCAACGATTTCACAGCCATGCGTTTCTACAAGAACGTGGAATAATTTTAATAAAGTTCATTGTCTTCCACAATTATAACTTTCTAACATTAATATAATTCCACGACTCTAAGATAAAATAGAGAAATAAAAATGAATACACCTTCTTTCTAACCAAGATAAAATGATTAAAAATATGAATCATAAAAATTTAATAATGTCCAATAAAAGCATTTTAGCAAATATTTGTAAGACGCATCGCTATACTTATTCAGTTTATCAAAATGATAATCTAGAATAGCCGTAAAATGATGTGATCGTATATTTTTTGAGTTAATACGAAAAATTTATGGATATTTAAATCAGCTCATGCCCCTTTTCATCTTAGAAAAGATATCAATCACGAAAATTAACATCGATATATATATATATATTTTGGAAAAAAATTTAAATAACGTTGATATGGATAGATTATTTGCTAGCAAACAATCTTCTCTATTAAATCAGAGTGTTCACTACTGTGATATTGTAATCTCAATCACGACAACACTTCAATAACAGACTAAAATATAGATTCACTATAAGCTTAAAATAAAAATTTTGGAATTGATCATACATACAATGAATGAACCGTAAAATACAAAAGTAATCATAACACTAGAAAATGAAAAAGCTTATCACTCTTGTTCACTATTCCTTCCTCTCTCATTTTTTCTGTGTTATTTTTAAAGTCTTGTAAAAGATATGAATTACATGCAAAAAAAATTAGCCCTTTGTAATCTCTACGCCATCAATCACATTAGTTTTATTAATGATAAGCAATAACATTTGTATAGCTCTAAGCTTAGAGAGCAAAACCAGATTAATGTATCATTTTTATTTATTGTAAAGAGGATGTAAAACTCCATTTTTCTCTTATCATTGTTAAGAAAAATTGAAAAATGAGCTTATTAATATTAAAAAAATAGAAAATAATTTTTTAAAAAATAATATCTTATTTAATTACTTTTTAAAATAATATAAATATATTATGTTTATATTGTATATATTTAATTAAATAATAATATTTATAATAACACTAAAATAGTACATAATAATTATCTCTATATCAAATAAAATCATAACATAAAATAAGAAATTCACAATAAAATTAGGTATAATTCCATTAGTTAACAAGTAAAACAAAGAAATATATTTAATTATGTTATTGAACTCAGTTGCGTTGCCATCGTTTTTGCCTGCTTGGATTGGTGAATCCTTTTATTTCCAAGCAATTATTAACTGAATTTTGACTGCTCAGCATGCTGAAAAATCTCTATGTGATTGTTGTCTTGATAATTGCTATCATGTTGTTTGGCGAAGCTCTTAGCTTTCTATCGGGCAACTTAAAAGCTTTATTCTGTCAATTTTCTTATTGTTTAAGCAAAAACTCATCCACGTAATAATATATTGAATGCACCAACAAAATCCGCACGAATAACCACATTCTACACATATAAAAATTATCCACTTTTGACAATTTTTTAGCACTATAACCGAAAAAGAACACATCTGGCTCGTATTATGAATGATATTAAATTGTATGCCATCTTACCATTGGCTTTTGTCATCAAGCTGCCATCTAAAATCGAACAGTTTAAACCTCTGATTTCTATTTCACGCTCCTTGCCAGTAACCGTGGGAATGCGGCCTATATTATTGTTCAATCTTATCTAACAATAAAAAAAAATCCTCATGTGAAAATTCTACATGCCTTATATCGCCAGAATAAATAACGATAATTTATGGTACAATAGAATTATTCACTCAATTTTTTTTATTTTTATAATCATGCTGACTTTCATCTCATCCCCCTAATCCATTAAATTTACGCATTGTTTTCTTATAACTTATGAAAGTCATGACCATGGAAAGAAAAGCGCTCAACAGAAGATATCCAATATTCCATTCGCCTTTACCAAGCAACAATGACACAGGCAAGGAAGCAGAAAAAGCCATGGGAAGCATAAACAAAAGCCATTTTACGATGCTTAAAGGATAAATTCCTATTGGCACAAATGAAAGCTCATAAATCATTTCATGAAAATATTCGACAGGCATCTTACGGCTAATAATAAATGTTATAAAATTGAACATCAGAAAAAAACAAATATTGACAATAAAAACACAAAATATTGCAACAACAAAAGAGATCCATCTTAGCTTAAGATCAGAAATATTCGGTAATGATACAAATAAATAGGCACTAACATAAAGGACAAAGAGCTTGATCAAATTAAGAGGTTTACACCAACCAAACAACATCAACAACCAAATTGAAACGGGCTTTATCAAGTATGGTTCAATTTTACCATCCGCTACTTTTTCAAAAAACGTTTCAATAGAATTAATAAAAATATTCAAAAATATTCCAAGTAAAACAAAGACAACAAAGATAAAATGGATTTCATCTCTGCTATAGTTACCGATCTTTCCTGAAAAAGAAGATACTCTATCAATAAATATGAATTGAATAAAATAATAGCATAGAGAAAGAATAAACTCCCCAGCCAAATTCTTACCATAAACAATCTGTCGGCGGATATTCAGACTGATAAAATGAAGGATGATTTTCATCTCAACCACCTGCTCCATTATATGCTTTCATCCCTTTATTCCAAGCGATATAAATTAAGAATAAAAAACACAAAATATAAGTAAAACTTCCGAAAATAAACTGCTGAAACAACGCTAAATTTTGCGTCGCGAAAAACTCGGCAGGAGCGGATATCATGAAACGATAAGGATTAAATTGCATAAGCGGAATAAGCCACACCGGCCAAAAAGATGGTGGTAAAAGAACACCCCCAAGAAGCGCTGAACTAAGAATACTAAAAGAGAGTAATATATTGTACTCAATCACCCAAAAGCTTAATAAAGCAATTCCAAAAGAGATTAAAAAACAAAGCAATTGTGATAGAATAACAACCAGAAAAAAGAACAGAAAAGCGATGACCAATCCCAGAATATTTTCATAGGATAAAACAAGCTTAACAATAAAAAGAGCCAATAATGGGATGCTATATAATACACTCTCCCCTAAAAAAGTAAAAAGCATTTGTGTCATATAACTAAAGGGCTTTGTAAGATATACTTCTAATTGGCCTTCTTTAACATGATGAGAGAAAAACTTAATCACATTATAACCATTATTTAAGCGACCTAGGACTAAAGCAAAAGCATAATAATACATCATATCATAAAAGCTAAAGCCATTTATGGTGTTGCCCGTATCAGAGAAAAGTGCATTCCATAATAGAAGTTGAATAACAAATGGCGAAAGTGACCCAATGATAATATCGGTAAAAAACATTGCTCTATCACTTAGAACAGTGAGTAATCCATTCTTGGCAAAAAGAAACATACCAAAGCAGTGGTTAGATAAATTCTTTAAATTTAACACGGAGCATCTCTTCAAGCGAGGGAGTGGATACAGAGAACGTACAGTTCAATTTGGTTGTAATTTCGCGTACAAAACGCGCAAAATCCTCACGGGGCAGCGAAACCTCCAGCGAGCATTCTTCAGCGTTAAAGTGCTTATCTTTTAAAGAAGTAGATAATTTCAACGCAATCTCATCAATTTTTTCTACAACAGCTGAAGGTACAGCCATGTGTTCACAAAAAAACGTTATTCTCACCAAAGAAGGAATGACATTTTTAAGCGCGTGAAGATTACCATGAAACTGTTTCTTTCCTTTATGCAAGAGAATAATATCATCAACGTATCCATCAATATCTCCCATATCATGACTTGTGATGATATACCCAGTGCCACGCTCCCTTTTCAGTTTTTTAAGAAGCTCCCTGATTTCATGCTTAGATGTAAGATCAAGACCAATACTTGGCTCATCGAGAAACAACAGTTTAGGTCTAAAGGAGAGATTAAATGCCAATTCACTTTTCACTCTCTCACCCAGACTAAGCATCCGCACTGGCTTATCCATAATATGCTCAAGACCCAGTAACTCAGCGATCTCTTTAAGATCACGGGTAAAAGAGGCGCGTTCAAGACCATATAATGGTTGAACCATATCCAGACTGTAGCGTAAGGGCAAATCCCACCATAAACAATTCTTATGACCAAAGACCACACCCAAAGACTTGAACAGATTTTTCTTCGCTTTATAAGGATCAACACCAAGGACTTTAACACATCCCTCATCAGCGTATTGTATACCAGAAAGTATTTTAATCAGTGTCGATTTACCCGCTCCGTTAGGGCCAAGAATTGCTAACGATTGCCCTGAAAAGAGGGTGAAACTCATATCTTTTAACACATGATGATTTGTATAAACCGGCTTGAGGAGAGAAAATATCTTGTTTTTAAAACCAATTCCTCTGTCAATGTTGCGATATATTTTTGAGACGTTATTAACGTCAATCAATAATGATCCCATCAGTCACTCCTCATTTCAATTTATCCCCCCTTTGAATGTTCCCATAATAAATATCTGTTTTTGTTCACTAGAAAAAACAAAAGTGTTCAAGCCCTCCCTAGAGCAATAAAACGCGCCTGACGTTTTATCTCCAATTTTTTGTCTAGATATTTTTTCAATGTGATGAGTTCACTTCAATGAAGCATTAAGATACTAAAAACTTATTTCTTCTTTTATGAAAGATAATCTTTTGGATAAACTAAGTAAGTAGAAAAATAATTGGTCATTGAAAGGAGAGCTTTGCTAAGAAGGCTTCATTGTGTAAGCAAAGATACAAAGCATAAATCTATACTATAAGCATATCAAACCACATTGATAACAAAACAAAAATCCTTGACAACAGGAATTTTTTGAGAGGCTACTTTCCCTCAGCATTACTATAAAATGCCTCCATTATTCCCCATGAAAAAACTAAAATTGCTTTCACTATTTTAGTAAATATCTTTCAGATTTTATCTAACTCATCTCCCTCAACAGACACGCCTCCCCAATATATGACCTCTGTAGATAATTCAAAGGAGCAGCTTCATAAACTCAGATTATTAAACGATACATCATATCCAAAATAACAATACAATCAATATGGATAAAGAGCTGTAGAAAGAAAGCCATGATATTCGAAAATTTCATCACTCAAAAACACAATTTTCTCATAGCTATCTTATCAAAAACTTTCTTCAAATGATGCCCTATTCATCTTATCAAATTTATAGATAAAATTTGTATCAATCAAAAAGAACAAATGAAGTTTGTTTAGTCGGTTTCAGCATCACTCTCATTAAAAGATAAAAGATTAAAACTTTGGACCATATGAGGTGGTAAAGGTGCAACAATGTCCAATATTCCTCCTGAAGGATGCGGAATACGAATACGACGTGCATGAAGATGAAGACGATTTTGAATTCCTCCTGGTAATGTCCAATTACTATCAGAAAAAAAATACTTTGTATCGCCAATGATAGGATGATCCATATGGGCTGCATGCACACGAAGCTGATGTGTTCTCCCTGTATAGGGTTCCATTTCAAGCCACGAAAGAGCCCGCCCTCGCGTATCTAAAACGCGATAGTAAGAAACCGCATGATGTGAATCTGGCTCCCCATGTTCACAAACACGCATTTTGTCACCTTGTGCAGTCATTTCCTTAACCATCCACGTTGAAATTTTGTCCTGCTTTTTTTTAGGCACGCCCCGAACCAACGCCCAATAAGTCTTTTTTGTTTCTCGCGCTCTAAAAGCAGCAGTTAAGGACTGAGCAGCTCCCCTTGATCGCGCAACAATAAGCACACCCGACGTCTCACGATCAAGACGATGAACCAAACGCGGCTTTTCACCTTTTTTATTGCGCCATACCTCAAGCATACTATCCATATGACGTGTTAAACCAGAGCCTCCTTGTACAGCCAACCCAGCTGGTTTATTAAAAACAAATACCTTTGGATCTTCATAAAGCAGCATTTTTTTCAAAACGGTCCCATCATCCTGCCCACGAAGTGTTTTATCCGTTATTGAAAGACTCTCCTTGTCATTAATAGGGAGAGGTGGAATACGAACAGCTTGCCCTATACAAAGACGCGTATCGGCTTTAACACGTCCACTATCAACCCGTATCTGACCAGAACGCAACAATTTTTGCAAAGCTCCAAAACCAAGTCCTGGATAATGCACTTTAAACCAGCGATCTAAGCGCATTCCATTTTCATCTGCCTCAACTTTTTTTATTTCTATGCCTGCCATGAAAATTCCCTTACCTGATAATTTTATTGATCTATTTTTGCGCCTTTATAAACACAAAAATTCATATTTTAGTTGGTTTTATCACACCATATTACAGTTAGTATCCAAAATTTCCTTTTCTTAACGTCCAAATTTTATTAGCTAAAAACTAAGCGTTGTAAAAATCAACAGCCTTTACGCTTAATAGCGAATGGAGATAATTAACCGTGTCCTTATTCAAAACCTATGCACGTGTTCTCACTTACCTAAATAGAGAAAAAAATGCATCCCTTTTAATCTGTACCGCTAATGTTATATTAGCTATTATCACTATTGCAGAACCTATTTTATTTGGACGGGTTATTGATTCTATTACAGACAAAACAGCTATCATCCCTACTCTTGCCATTTGGGTTTGTTTTGGACTTTCACATATTATTGCTTATGTCCTTGTTGCTCGCGGTGCTGACCGCTTAGCCCATAGACGCCGCTTAACGGTTTTAACGGAATCTTTCGAACGTATCATTGCCATGCCTTTAATTTGGCATCAACAACGTGGAACTTCCAACGCACTCCATACACTTTTGCGCGCAATAGATTCCATGTCAACCATATGGCTTGATTTTATGCGCCAACATCTCTCAACGCTTGTCGCCTTATTGGTTCTCATCCCCATAGCGTTTAATATGAATTGGCGTCTTTCAATAGTCTTGGTTGTGCTTGCCATCATTTATGTATTAATTGCACGTTTAGTGATGCGAAAAACAAAAGACGGACAAGCCGCTGTAGAATGCTATCATCATAACCTTTTTAAACATGTCAGTGATTCAATCTCTAATGTTTCCATTGTACAAAGTTATAACCGAATAAAAGAAGAAACTTCCATACTGCATCAACATACAAATGCTCTTCTTAAAGCACAAAATCCTGTTCTCAATTGGTGGGCGCTCGCCAGTGGCTTAAATCGAATGGCTTCAACAATTTCAATCGTTTGTGTTCTTCTCCTTGGAGCTTTTTTTGTTGCAAAAGATCAATTACGAGTAGGTGAAGTCGTTGCTTTTGTTGGATTTGCACAACTCATGATTAGCCGCCTAGACCAAATGAGCAATTTTATTAATTGTGCAATATCCTCACAAGCAAAACTGCAAGAATTTTTTGAAATGGAAGACTCAACCTTTCATATCAACGAACCACAAAATCTTCCTTCCCTCCAAAATGTTAAAGGCGCCATACAATTTCATCACGTGACCTATCAATTCCCAAATTCTTCTCAAGGTGTTTTTGATATTTCCTTTGAGGTTAAAGCAGGACAAACTGTTGCGATTGTAGGACCAACAGGGGCTGGAAAAACAACATTGATCAATCTGTTGCAGCGCGTATACGACCCTACCCTTGGGCATATCTCCATTGATGGAATAAATATATGCTCAATCAATCGCGAATCTTTACGCAAATCTCTAGCAACAGTATTTCAAGACTCGGGTCTTTTCAACCGTACTATTCATGACAATATTTCAATAGGAAAAGCGAGCGCAACGAATGAAGAACTTTATGAAGCAGCAAAAATAGCAGAAGCTCACGATTTTATTCTAAAAAAAGCTGATTGTTATAACACAATGGTGGGCGAACGAGGATCTCAATTATCAGGTGGAGAAAAACAGCGACTAGCAATTGCACGCGCTGTTTTAAAAAATGCCCCTATTCTCATTCTAGATGAAGCAACAAGCGCTCTTGATGTTGAAACAGAGGCACGTGTCAAAGATGCTCTCGATTGCATAAGCCATAACCGCACTACTTTTATTATAGCACATCGCCTCTCAACAGTACGCAATGCTGATGTGATACTCTTTCTGGATCATGGTCACTTAATGGAAAAAGGAAACTTTCAAGAATTGATCGATAAAGGGGGACGTTTCTCTAATTTTTTAAAGGCAAGTGGTTTAACAATCAAACCACCAGAAAGAGAAGGAGAAAATGTTATCCCCTTACATGAAGCCATAGCATCATAAAAACGATACTCTTCATAGATCTTATGCAAAAAATGCCTCTTCAATACAAGATAGAGTGCTTATATATGATACAAGTAAAAAGATTTCTAAAAATGCCACAATCCATTTTAGGTATTTAAGAAAAATATTAAAACAGTTTAGTATTTTCTCTGCTATTGCAATTTTACTAGATTAGAACAAAAATATTTTCCTATATCTGTGCATATTGACGAGTATACATTCTCATTTAGGGAAAATGTAAAGATGTAAAGGTAAAAACAATTTCCAGTTTTACCGTCTTCTTTTAACTCAGCTTTACGAATTTCAAAACGAACTAAAGTAATATCTTTTAAATAATGAATATTATGTATTGCGTTGCACTTTTGTTTATCACTTTCTTTATAGTCCTCTCATAAAGAACAGAACATCATTGTTTTGCACATTCATATGACTTTTTTTAAGAAACATTTTTCAATGCTCTTAAGCCCATTTCACAACGACATTCGTGAGTGGTTTTGATTAATTTAACATACACAGAATTTGAAATAATAAAACCCTACGAATATTCGTAGCTCTTGTTCAAAAGATAAAACGATAAATTATCATTATAATTCAATATATTAAAGCAATTTCATCATAAATAAATTAGATGTTAATCTAAATATTTAGATTTATGTTATATTACTTTGATTTATATTGATAATTCATTACCTTATAACTTAAAATAAAGATTTATAAAGATAGGAGAATATTCCTTTCAAGACCTTTTAATAATAAACCAAAAAACTGTTTTCTTGTACATAACAAGCAAAATGAAAATAATAGCTCTAAGATACAACAACTCTTTTATAAGCCTTTTCAAGGAAAGAAATTTTATTCATTTGAAAACTAATCGAATAATGATAGCTTATAACTTTATAAGGATAATCGTATGCAATAAATCTTGTATTTTTCCTTTCATAAAAAGAGATGTTTCTTCAAAAAATCTATAAGAGCAACACAATAACTAGTCTCCCTAGTAAAAGAATACACAGCAAAGCATGAAGTGCTGCATAGTCTATCTTATCTTAAAAAGGTGATTCCTGAAACGCTTGGAAGCTATAAAGCCAAATGATAAAGTGGTGATAAAGACAAACACTGTCTTTATCTTTACAATTGTATTTTCCCCAATTACGCTGTATCTGCATTTCAGAAATACACCAGACAGATATTCATGATACATAGATGCCAACCCAATATAACAATGTAAAAAACACCTATGCAGAATGATTTAATTTAATTTTTTTCAAGAAAATCTTTTAGTGCCGCAAATGCCTCATCAGCTTTGTTCCCCTCAGGACCACCAGCCTGTGCCATATCAGAACGGCCACCTCCACCTTTACCACCAAGCATCGCTGAAAGAATACGAACGAGATCTACAGCATTTAACTTATCCGTTAAATCATCCGTAACGCCGACAACAGCACTCCCTTTTCCATCCTCCGAGACACTAATAAAAGCAACCACTCCAGATCCAATTTGTTTTTTCTCAGAATCGACGAGCGCCTTAAGATCCCGTGGTAAAATATTTTTAACAATGCGTCCAGTAAAAGAAAGCCCATTGATGATGGTAATATCACCTTGGCTCCTTTCTGTTACTCCACCACTCAACATCATTTTCTTGCGTACATCATTCAATTCTTTTTCAAGTTTACGACGATCATCAAGCAAAATTCGCACCCGTTCTTCCACACCAGCAGAAGAAGTTTTTAAAAGATCAGCGATTTCATGAATACGTTCATCTTGGCGGCTAAGATAAAGACGTGCTTCTTTGCCTGTTAAAGCTTCAATACGCCGCACTCCAGCTGAAACAGAACTTTCAGAAACAATATGAATTAAACCAATATCACCTGTTCGCTCCACATGTGTCCCTCCACAAAGCTCAATTGACCAACGCTTTTTTAATCTTTCCTGTTCAAGTGGCTCCCCCATAGAAACAACGCGAACTTCATCACCATATTTTTCACCAAACAATGCCATGGCTCCTTCAGAAATGGCCTCATCTACAGCCATGAGGCGCGTTATTACTTTACTATTTTGCAAAATAATCTCATTGGCTAAATCTTCTATTTTTTTCAACTCTTTTGGTGAAACGGATTTTGGATGGGAAAAATCAAAACGCAACCGATCTGGCGATACAAGAGAACCCTTTTGTGTAACATGGTCCCCCAATGTTTGGCGTAAAGCTTCGTGTAACAAATGAGTAGCAGAGTGATTCGCACGAATTTTCTTACGACGAACAATATCAACCGTTAATTCTACACAATCAGACCTCGATGCCTGACCAGATTTCACCTCCCCAATATGGATAAAAACACCATCACCCTTTCTTTGGGTATCATGCACCTTAAAAATAAAATTTTCACCAGAAATGATACCGCTATCACCAATTTGCCCACCAGATTCACCATAAAAAGGTGTCTGATTAACAACAAGCATAGCTTTCTGATCTGAAGAAATATGATCAACAATTTTACCATCACATACAAGAGCTGTAAGAATACCTTTCGCTGTCTCAGTTTCATAACCTAAAAACTCTGTGGCCCCCACTTGATCACGAACAGAAAACCAGATTTTCTCTGTTCCAGCTTCTCCAGAACCAGACCAATTGGCACGTGCCTCCTCTTTTTGGCGTTCCATCGCTTTATCAAAAGCACCAACGTCAACAGATATTCCGCGACGACGAAGAACATCTTGCGTCAAATCAAGCGGAAAACCATAGGTATCATAGAGCTTGAAAGCAACTTCACCATTCAAATAGTCCCCTTCTTTAAGATCGGTACTTGCTTCGTTCAACAAACCAAGTCCTCGTTCAAGCGTTTTACGAAAACGTATTTCTTCTAACCTTAAAGTTTCTGAAATCAAAGATTCAGCACGTGTCAACTCAGGATAAGCTTGTCCCATTTCGCGAATTAAAGCAGGTAAAAGTCGCCACATTAAGGGCTCTTTAGCACCAAGAAGATGCGCATGACGCATAGCACGACGCATAATACGACGTAAAACATATCCTCTTCCTTCATTAGAAGGAAGCACACCATCAGCAATCAAAAATGCAGATGAGCGAAGATGATCAGCAATGACACGATGGCTGGCAATAAAATCACCCTTTGCCTCAATCCCTGTAATTTCTTCTGATGCAGCAATTAATGCACGAAAAAGATCAATATCATAATTATCATGAACGCCCTGTAAAACAGCAGCAATACGCTCTAATCCCATACCGGTATCAATAGAAGGGTGAGGTAAGTTAACACGTTCTTCCTTGGAAACTTGCTCATACTGCATAAAAACAAGATTCCAAATCTCAATAAAGCGATCCCCATCTTCATTAGCACTTCCAGGAGGACCGCCCCATATTTCATCACCATGATCATAAAAAATCTCCGAACAAGGACCACAAGGGCCTGTTTCTCCCATCGACCAAAAATTATCAGCCGTCGCAATACGAACAATTTTTTCATCTGGAAGACCTGAAATTTTACGCCACAGTTCAGCAGCAACATCATCACTCTGATAAACTGTCACCAACAATTTATCTTTTGGCAGGCAAAATTCCTTTGTTAAAAGATTCCATGATAAAAAAATAGCTTCTTCTTTGAAATAATCACCGAAAGAAAAATTACCCAGCATTTCAAAAAATGTATGATGGCGCGCCGTATAACCAACATTATCAAGATCATTATGCTTTCCACCTGCACGAACACATTTTTGTGCCGTTGTTGCCTGCGTATAAGAAGGTTGTTCAAGTCCAGTAAAAACATTTTTAAACTGCACCATCCCTGCATTTGTAAACATAAGTGTAGGATCATTCCGCGGAACAAGCGGACTAGAAGAAAGAACTTTATGCCCATTACGATGAAAATAATCCAAAAATGTTGACCGAATATTATTAACACTATTCATGTTGACACCTGCTCAATACAGCACAAAACCATAAAAGAAAAATCCCCCCTCATTAAATCCTCTTCGCCACGCATGGAGTCAATTTAATCAAAAATGGAATATTTGTTTTAAAAAATTGAGAAAAAAATGACTGCGTATTTAAAAACTCAAACAAAAAAACAGAAAAATCTTAAAGAAAAAAAATTATAGACGACCCCCCCCATCAAATGGCTTCATCACTTTCTATATTTTCTGACCCTGCATTTTCTAACAATTCAATCGCAATCAAACCAGCATTTTGGCGCAAAGCTGCTTCAATCTCTGTAGCTATTTCCACATGTTCACGTAAAAACTGCTTTGCATTCTCACGCCCCTGCCCTAAACGCTGAGAATTATAAGAAAACCATGCACCAGATTTTTCAACAACACCAACCTTGACACCCAAATCAATCAATTCACCTACTTTGGAAATACCTTCACCATAAATAATATCAAACTCAACCTGTTTGAATGGAGGTGCCAATTTATTTTTCACCACTTTAACGCGCGTCTGATTACCAACGATTGAATCCCTATCTTTAATGGATCCAATGCGACGAATATCTAAACGAACAGAAGCATAAAACTTTAAAGCGTTTCCACCCGTTGTCGTTTCAGGAGAACCAAACATCACACCAATTTTCATGCGAATTTGATTAATAAAAACAACCATACAGTTAGAGCGAAAAATTGCTGCGGTTAATTTTCGTAACGCTTTACTCATTAACCGAGCTTGCAATCCGGGCAAAGCATCACCCATTTCACCGTCAATTTCTGCTCGCGGTGTTAAAGCTGCGACAGAATCCACAACAAGCACATCAACGGCACCAGAACGAACCAACGTTTCTGTAATTTCCAATGCCTGTTCACCGGTATCTGGCTGAGAAATGAACAAGTTTTCTAAATCAACACCAAGCTTACGCGCATAAATAGGATCAAGCGCATGCTCTGCATCAATAAAAGCACAAATCCCACCACCTTTCTGTGCCTCAGCAATAGCATGGAGAGCCAATGTTGTTTTCCCAGAACTTTCTGGTCCATAAATCTCAACAATACGCCCCTTCGGTAATCCACCAATCCCTAAAGCAATATCCAAGGATAACGACCCTGTTGGAATTGTTTCAATTTCAACAACCTGCTCTTTTTGCCCAAGACGCATAATCGAGCCTTTACCAAAAGAACGTTCAATTTGTGAGAGAGCAGCATCGAGAGCTTTTGTTTTATCCACGATTATATCCTTGACCAAATTCATAATAACCTAAAACTTTAGTGTATACTGTACTTTTAATTTAACTAAAGGCTTGAGTTTAGAGTTTCACAGACTATTTCCATTCCTATCTCCACATTATGTCCATAAACATTCATGACCATCACAATAAAGAATTGGCATTGCTTATCTTATGACACATAATAAACTCCAATAAAGTAATATCTCTATGGGAGCATAGTTAACATATTTATATCTCTCTAGAAAAGGAACAATTTAATTTTAAACACAATGTTCTACAACCCTTCTGCTTATCCCTTTGATTAAATACTTGAGAGACTAAGAATTCTCCCGCTATTGATCACACAAAAAACGCATCATCAATCAACCTCATACCCTATTGCATCGAAGAACAAAACGCTATTGTGTTGCATATTCATGCACTTGATTTAAGAAACATCTCTCAAAACTTCCAAGCTCATTTTGTGACAACACCTATGAATGTGGTATACTGCAAAACCCTTTAGGCATCACCATCTTTACTCTATAGAAGGAGCAAGCCGGCACCATCACACTATTTATCATCCTCCAATATTGCAACAGCTCTCGGCACTTGAGACAATTCATAGGAGGGATTTTTAGTCCTTTCTTGTACAGTTTTTATCACACGCTAATCCTGCTTGTAACATGCAAGCGAATAACTTGATTGCTTCAACAAATAACAGACTTGGGATGAGAGAAATTTACGGTATTTGAAACTTTCATTCAACTTACGAAACAGTTAATTATCATTATAAGTCAATATATTATTTAATAAAACCAAAAAAAATAAAGCAGCTTAAAAGTTGAATGATATATTTAAATTTGAAAAAATATGCACTTTTGAAGATATCAAAAAAATCTCTACAAGCAATGCAATAAATTGTTTAAAATATAAGCTAAATTTCTCATACAATAACATAAGAGATCAATAAAAAACGTATTTCAACTCAAATTTTATTTTGATCTTTACGTTTTTTGCGCAACTGTTGCCACCACTCAAGACGTTTCACAATTTCACGCTCAAAACCACGCTCAACTGGTTTATAATAACTCTGACGTCCAAGTTTTTCGGGAAAATATTCTTGTCCTGAAAAAGCATCTGGTTCATCATGGTCATAACAATAACCACTTCCATACCCTTCTTCCTTCATAAATTTCGTAGGAGCATTAAGAATATGCTTAGGAGGTGGTAAAGAGCCATTTTTGCGTGCACAACGCAGTGCTGCTTTATACGCAAGATATGCTGCATTTGACTTTGGCGCAGTTGCAACATAAAGACATGCTTGCGCCAAGGCCAACTCTCCTTCTGGTGATCCTAAATAATCATAGGCATCTTTTGCTGCATTACAAATGACAAGAGCTTGAGGATCCGCCAAACCAATATCTTCAACGGCCATACGAACCAATCTTCGCCCAATATAGAGAGGATCTTCACCAGCATCCAACATACGTGCCAAATAATAAAGCGCAGCATCAGGATCAGATCCACGAACGGATTTATGCAACGCTGAAATGAGATTATAATGCCCATCTCGTCCTTTATCATAAATAGGCGCACGACGCTGAATAACTTTTTGCAAAGCAACAACATCAAGAATCTCTCCCAATGGCGCAATAGACCAAACTTCCTCTGCCAATGTTAACGCAACCCGCGCATCACCATCAGACATCTCTATCAAAACGTCTCTGGCATCATTATCCAAGGGAAGAGTTTTTCCCTCCACTTCTTCAGCACGCCTCAAAAGCATGTCCAAACTTTCATGATCATGAGAAAGAAATGTTAAAACACGTGCACGCGAAAGAAGGGCAGCATTCAGTTCAAAAGAAGGATTTTCGGTTGTTGCACCTATAAGTACCACAGTACCCTCTTCCATCACAGAAAGAAAACTATCCTGCTGTGCACGATTAAACCGATGAATTTCATCAACAAAGAGAAGTGTTTTATCCCCAGATATAAAACGCCTCTGCGCAACTTCAAAAATCTTTTTAAGTTCAGAAACTCCTGTAAAAATAGCAGAAACCTGTTCAAACGCGAAATTTGTTTCAAGGGCTAACAAACGTGCAACGGTCGTTTTTCCCGTCCCTGGAGGTCCCCAAAAAATCATCGATCCAATTGAGCCTGTTGCCGCCATACGTGAAAGCAAACCATCCTCTCCAATCAAATGCTTTTGTCCCACAACATCATTGAGAGAACAAGGGCGCATTCTTTCTGCAAGTGGCTGATTTTTATTAACTTGAAAATCAAACGACGAAGTAAAAAAATCTTTCTTCAAAAAAAAACCTCAACGAATAAATTGGCGAATATACATACCATCACGTTCATATTCCAATTGCCACATATTTGAGCGACCTTGCATAAGAACCTTTTTCAACTGATGAACTGTTTGAATTTTATGGCCATTTACAACACGTAGAATATCTCCTGACTGAAAAATTCCAGCTGCATTGCTCATTTCCTCAAGATTGGTAATCACAACCCCTTTTGCAGATATAGGAAGATGAAAACGTCGACTATTTTGCGGTGTTAAATCTAACACCTCAGCACCAGCAAGAGGACTGTCACCCGTAATTTTTTCAGATTTTAAAAATGCAGTTTCTGATATTGATGAAACTGTTATTTGTGTTTTTAAAGTTTTTCCACTTCGTAAATATTCCAAGGCAAGACTATGCTCAACGTCAGCTGTCATCAAACGATAACCAAGACTATCTGGACTGTCAACGCGTACCCCCTGCACACTCAAAATAACATCACCTACTTTCAATCCAGCTTTTTCAGCAGGACTATCTTTGATAACTTCAATAATCAGAGCACCATAGGGACGTTCTAAACCTAAACCACCAGCAATATCAGCTGTAACATTTTGAAAAGAAGCCCCAATATAAGGCGGCACAAAATATTTTCCACCGCGTTTAACAGTATCAAGCATCACTTTTACAAGATTAACTGGAATAGCAAAACCAATCCCTACAGAACCACCGGAACGCGAATAGATAGCCGTATTAATTCCGATTAACTGACCTTTCATATCAATTAAAGCGCCACCAGAATTCCCTGGATTAATGGCTGCGTCTGTTTGAATAAAAAAGTCAAAATCAGAAATCCCAACACGTGTACGCGCTTGCGCTGAAACAATACCACTTGTAACTGTTTGACCAACACCAAAGGGATTACCAATAGCAAGAACAAGATCACCAACTTCAACAGTATCAGAATTTCCCAAAGAAAGAGCCGGAAATTGAGCATCTTTTTCCTTAACTTCAAGAATTGCAATATCAGTTGCTTCATCTTTGAGCACGACCTTACTCTCAAACTCCCGTCCATCAGAAAAAGCCACTTTAATTTCGCTTGCATCTTTAATGACGTGGTAATTTGTAACGATCAAACCACGTGCATCAACAATCACCCCTGATCCTAATGACGATTGCTTACGAACAGGAAATTTATTTTGAAAACGACCAAAAAATTGCTCAAAAAATGGATCGCCTTCAAAAGGTGATCGAGCTCTAATTTGTCGAGCTGCATAAATATTTACAACAGATGGAACTGTCTTTTTAACTAAAGGAGCAAATGAAAGGGTGATTTCTGTTTGTGTTTGAGGAACATGAGCATATACATGATCAAATGATATCTGCATCATAATTGCAAAAAAAATCCGCACCCAAAAAGAATACCTCATAATCCACTCCTTATAAAATCAGCACATTCTGTTGAAGATTAATAGAATAAAAAAACGTATCCCCGCAAATTAAGGACCTCTATTAATATTTCATAATAGAGAATAAAAACAACCTATTTGAACAATAAATATTATAAAAATAAGATAATTCAATATTCTATAATTTTCTCTCTGCACCTATTTCTCAACTAAAACAAACTTAAAAATGCTCACAAAAAAACCGCCCAAGACAAGGCGGCCTTTAAAAATCCAACAGAATAAAAAACTCTACGAAGATGTTCCCTTTTCATTCTCAGAAGCTTCCATGCGAGCACGATCCCCAGCACCCTTCGCTTCAACATCACGATCAACAAATTCTATAACAGCCATGGGCGCATTATCACCGGTACGAAACCCCGCTTTCATAATACGCAAATACCCACCGTTGCGTGATGCATAACGTGGCGCAAGCGTATCAAATAATTTTGCAACCTTTCCTGCATCACGAAGTGCTGCAATAGCTTGCCGACGCGCATGCAAACCACCACGCTTACCAAGAGTAACGAGTTTTTCAACAATAGGACGAATTTCCTTAGCCTTTGGTAGTGTTGTCACAATCTGCTCATGCTCGATCAACGAAGTTGCCATATTTGCAAACATCGCTTTACGGTGACTGGCAGTACGGTTCAACTTGCGTCCTGACTTACTATGGCGCATAAGCCCTCTCCTTAAATTCTAATTTTAATATTGATCTTCATAACGTTTTGCAAGATCATCAATGTTTTCAGGCGGCCACGCAGGAATCTCCATCCCAAGATGTAAACCCATACACGCCAAAACTTCTTTAATCTCATTCAACGACTTGCGACCAAAGTTCGGTGTCCGAAGCATTTCAGATTCTGTTTTCTGAATCAGATCACCAATATAGACAATATTATCATTCTTAAGACAATTTGCCGAACGAACTGAAAGTTCTAATTCATCCACTTTTTTGAGAAGAGCAGGATTAAAAGAAAGCTCAGAATCAGCCTCTTCAACAGGCTCCTTCTGTGGCTCTTCAAAGTTAATAAATAACGATAATTGATCCTGAAGAATGCGTGCTGCAAAAGCAACAGCATCCTCACCATTAACAGCACCGTTTGTTTCAATCGTGAGCGTTAATTTATCATAATCGAGAACTTGACCTTCGCGTGTATTTTCTACTTTATAAGATACCTTACGGATAGGTGAATAAAGACTATCAATTGGAATAAGCCCTATACGTGCATCATCAACACAATTACGATCAGATGGAACATACCCCTTTCCTGTGTTGACAATAAATTCCATACGAATTTCAGCTTCTTCATCAAGAGTACAAATAACATGATCTGGATTTAGAATTTCCATATCCCCAACTGTACTGATATCTCCCGCTTTCACGACACCAGGCCCCTCTTTATAAACGACGACACGTTTAGGCCCTTCTTCTTCCATACGAAGCGCAATTTCTTTTATATTCAGAATAATATCCGTAACATCCTCACGCACACCTGGAATCGATGAAAATTCATGCAAGACACCATCAATCTGCACAGCAGTAATAGCAGCACCACGAAGCGAAGATAACAAAACGCGACGAAGCGCATTTCCTAACGTTAAACCAAAACCACGCTCAAGAGGTTCAGCAATCACACTTATAATATTTGGATTATCATGTGCACATGATTCAACCTTATTGGGTTTAATAAGTTCCTGCCAGTTTTTCTGGATCATATTTTTATTCCCGTTCTTTAGTTCCGTTACCATTCAATCGTAACGACCAATGTGAACATCAGAGAAATCTCCGACAACAAAAAACAACACCCAATTAAACACGCCGCCTTTTCCGCGGACGACATCCATTATGAGGAATTGGTGTTACATCGCGAATAGAAGTAATGACAAAACCAACAGATTGCAATGCACGTAAAGCAGATTCACGCCCTGATCCAGGTCCACAAACTTCAACTTCCAAAGAACGCATACCATGCTCTTGCGCTTTTCTTGCACAATCCTCCGCAGCAACTTGAGCAGCAAAAGGTGTCGATTTACGCGCACCTTTAAACCCCTGAGCTCCCGCAGATGACCAAGCAATTGCATTACCCTGAGCATCAGTAATAGTAATCATTGTGTTATTAAATGTTGAATTAATATGCACAACACCCGATGAAATATTTTTACGTTCGCGACGACGAACACGTGTGGCTTCCTTGGCCATAATTTCCCTTTCAACGATCTCATCACTGCCGTAACATCAGCAGCTCCACCTTTTTTCCTTGTCAAACAAATCAAACAAGAAAAAGAATATATAAAAAACCTTCCACAAAGGCCCTTATTTCTTCTTACCGGCGATTGCCTTAGCCGGACCTTTACGTGTACGGGCATTCGTATGTGTACGCTGTCCTCGGACAGGCAAAGATCGGCGATGACGCAATCCCCGATAACAACCAAGATCCATCAAACGCTTAACATTCATAGCAACCTCACGACGAAGATCACCTTCAACTTGATACCCCTGATCTATTGCCTCACGAATCTGCAGCACCTCAGCATCTGAAAGCTCATGCACACGACGCCCCAAAGGAATGCCAACTCTTTCAATAATTTCTTGAGCAAATTTTGGTCCAATCCCGTGGATATATTGAAGCGCAATAATTACACGCTTATTTGTCGGGATATTGACGCCAGCAATACGAGCCACGCCTACTCTCCTTAGTTATTTTGACAAATTGTTATAAAATACCTGATATACTTTACAGAAAAAAATAGACTCAGAAAAAAATTCTTCCGAATCCTATTATCTCACTAAAATAAATTAAATTCACTTTTGATAGATTTCATCTCAAAAGTCAACTCTTTTCATTTATTTCTAAAAAAAAATCTCATGAAAGAAACCCTCTAATCATACGTGTCACTTCAGCAACACCAATCATTCCATCAATAACCTTCAACATTCCCCTCTCTGAATAAAATTTTGATAAGGGAGCTGTTTTTTCACGATATTCTACTAATCTTTTTGCAAAAGCAACAGGATTGTCATCTAAACGAACCTGTCCACCAGTCGCTATTGTTTCCTCAACACGCTTCTTCATACGTTCAATCAACACGTCTTCATCAACACACAATTCAATAACAGCATTAAGCCACATATTTTTTGAATCCAGTATCTGTTGCAACGCTTCTGCTTGCCCCACAGTTCGCGGATATCCATCCAAAACAAAACCGTTTACACAATCAGCTTCATCAATCCGATCTGATACGATTTGATTAACAATACTATCAGGTACCAAAGCACCAGAACTTATAATAGCTTTAGCTTTTTTACCAATCTCCGTTTCTTTGGCAATCACCTCACGCAACATATCCCCTGTTGATAAATGAGGAATGTTATATTCCTCAGTCAACATTTTTGCTTGCGTACCTTTTCCCGCTCCAGGAGGACCTAAAAGAATAACTCTCATCGATTCCTTCTACCTCCACGAAGTTTTGATTTTTTTATCAACCCTTCATATTGGTGGGCAACAAGATGCCCCTGAATTTGAGCAACCGTATCAAGTGTAACAGTAACAACAATCAACAAGGATGTTCCCCCAAGATAAAAAGGAACCTGTAATGCAGATATCATAAATTCAGGTAACAAACAAACCAAGATAATATAAATAGCGCCCACAACAGTAATACGCGTCAAAACGTAATCAATATATTCGGCTGTACGCTCACCTGGACGAATCCCTGGAATAAAACCAGAATGTTTTTTCAACTGATCTGCAGTATCACTTGGATTAAACACAATAGCTGTATAAAAAAAGCAAAAAAACGCCATTAAAAATGCATAAACAATCATATAAAGTGGCTGTCCATGACCAAGAGCATAAGAAATCTCCTGAACCCATTGTGGCATTTTATCAGAAAAATTATTAATAGTGGCAGGTAATAATAATAAAGATGAAGCAAAAATAGGTGGAATAACACCAGCAGTATTCAACTTTAAAGGAAGATGCGACATATCTCCTTGAAACATTTGATTACCGACCTGACGTTTCGGGTATTGGATAAGAATTCGCCGTTGCGCACGCTCTATAAAAACAATAAGCCCAATAACCAAAACAGCAATAAGAACGATTCCTATTAAAAGAAAAGTTGATAAATCAGCCTGACTATGAGCTGTCAAAAGCTGAGCAAAAGTAGAAGGAAAGTTGGCTACAATCCCTGTAAAAATGATAAGAGAAACCCCATTACCAATACCACGTGACGTAATTTGCTCGCCAAGCCACATAAGAAACATCGTTCCGCCAACAAGCGTAATAACAGAAGAAATACGAAACATAAGACCTGGTTCTAAAACAATTTGAAGCCCCGACCCTATACCGCTTTCAAGCGCAACCGCAATACCAAAAGCTTGTAGAATTGCCAATACGACTGTTACATAACGCGTATATTGATTGATAATCTTACGACCTAAATCCCCTTCTTTTTTAAGAGTTTCCAAAGAAGGAATAATAGATGTTAACAATTGCACAATAATAGATGCCGATATATAAGGCATGATACCCAGCGCAAAAATAGCCATACGCCCAACGGCACCTCCAGCAAACATATTAAAGAGTCCTAATACACCCGACGCGTGATGTTCAAATGTTTGCCGCAAAGCATCGATATTGATACCTGGAAGAGAGATGTAAGTGCCAAAACGATATACAAGAAGCGCCAACAGAGTAAACCAGATGCGTTTCTTTAATTCAGTTGCACGCGAAAAGGTGCCGAAATTTATATTGGAAGCAAATTGCTCTGCTGCTGATGCCATAAAACGTCTCCACTTTACACTCCAGTTCTTCAAATCACAGAAGTATAATCCTAAAATTCATATATGCATACACAAACAAATGCAGAACTTAAACAATTCTCCACAAAAGATCCCACAAAACAGATATTATTCTTCTTTAGGTCTCTATTCATATCAAAAAATTATCGAGCAATATCAGGAAGAATAACCTGACCACCCACTTTTTCAATCTTAACACGAGCAGCTTGTGAAGCACCAGAAACATGAAAGGTAATCTTAGCCTTCAAATCACCATCAGAAAGAAGACGAACCCCATCTTTTTCACGACGAATAATACCAGCCTCTTTCAAAGAAACCATATCAACAGGCTTTTCAATATTCAACTTACCTGCATCAACTGCCAACTGAATACGTCCCAGTGAAACTTCATTGTAGGTTTTAGCAAAGAAATTCCTAAATCCACGTTTTGGCAAACGACGATAGATAGGCATTTGCCCACCTTCAAAACCATTAAGGGAAACACCAGAACGTGACTTTTGCCCTTTTACACCACGTCCACCAGTCTTACCCGTACCGGAACCAATACCACGCCCAACACGCTTACGATTTTTTGTTGCGCCTTCGCAATCACGCAGTTCATTGAGTTTCATATCTAATACTCCCGCAACCCTTAACCTTCATCTATAACGCGAACAAGATGCCGAACCCGAGCAATCATACCCCGCACACAAAGTGTATCATCTAAAACGCGCCGACGACGCATTTTATTTAGTCCAAGCCCCTTTAAGGTTGCACGCTGAATCTGTGAGTTTCGAATAGGGCTTCCAATTTGTTCCACCGTCACAGTTTTACCACTCTGAGATTTTTTCTGAACCATTTCCTAATTCCTTTTCTGATAATCTCAGAAACTACCCTTCTAGGTCGACTAAATGGCGACGACGCGCCTGCAAAGTCGAATACTTTATACCACGTTGAGCAGCAATATCTCTAGGATGCATTTGATGTTTCAATGCATCAAATGTTGCACGAACCATGTTATAAGGATTCGACGACCCTAGTGATTTTGCAACGACATCCTGCATACCAAGAGCTTCAAAAATAGCACGCATCGGTCCCCCAGCAATAATACCAGTACCAGCAGAAGCCGAACGTAGCAAAACACGCCCAGCTCCGTGACGACCTTCAAGATCATGATGCAATGTACGCCCAGACCGAAGCGGAACATAAATCATCCCACGTTTCGCAGATTCCGTTGCTTTACGAACGGCTTCTGGAACTTCACGGGCTTTACCATGTCCAAAACCCACACGCCCTTTTTGATCTCCAACGACAACAAGAGCAGCAAAACCAAAACGCCGACCACCCTTTACAACTTTAGCAACACGATTGATATGAACGAGCCTATCGACAAATTCATTATCGCGTTCTTCTCTCTCACCACGTTCTTTTTGTGCCATTCCTCATTCCTTTTTCTTTTCCGGAAGCACGATAACAAAGTCCCTCATCAAACTGGAAGAACTTAAACGAAATACTCTAAACTCTCCTTACTCATTCATAAATAAGAAATTTTAGAAATTCAAACCACCTTCACGAGCAGCTTCAGCTAAAGCTTTGACGCGACCATGGTACACATACGCTCCACGATCAAAAACCACCTCATTAACACCCGCTTTCTTCGCACGCTCAGCAATTAACTTACCAACAGCAAAGGCCGCCTTTTTATCAGCACCACTCTTTAACGATTTTTTCAAATCACTTTCAAGAGTAGAGGCTGAAACAAGTGTACATCCCCGCAAATCATCGATAACTTGAGCATAAATGTTCTGATTTGAACGATAAACACTAAGCCGAGGACGATCATGAGAAACCATTTTAATTCTACGACGAACACGCCTTGCACGACGTTGGATAATGTCCTTAGATGAAACCATAATACAAAATCCTTATTTCTTTTTACCTTCTTTACGGAAGATACGTTCATCTGCATGCTTAACACCTTTACCTTTATAAGGCTCAGGCCTACGATACTCACGAATCTCCGCTGCAACTTGTCCAACTTGCTGTTTATCAATTCCAGAAACAACAATTTCCGTTGGCTTAGGAACAGTCACAGTAACACCCGACGGAACTTTATAAACCACATCATGCGAAAAGCCCAGAGATAGTTGAACATCCTTACCCTGCAAAGCAGCACGATAACCAACCCCATTAATCTCCAACCTCTTTTCAAAACCATCTTTCACACCACAAAAAATGTTCTCAATCATTGAGCGCGACATACCCCATTTAGAACGCGCATCTTTTGACTGATCCCGCGGCATAACTGATATGATATTTTCCTCAAGTTTGACTAAGACTTCATCATTGACGACGTAACTCAGCTCACCTTTTGGACCTTTTGCCTTAACCAGCTGACCTTCAACAGTAGCAGTAACTCCAGAAGGAATTGAAATGGGTTTCTTTCCAATACGAGACATTGTTCTAACCTACTTTTTCTTCCGTTTTCTTGACATAACTTAGAAAACACGACAAAGGAGTTCTCCACCAACATTCTGTTCACGCGCCTTATGATCTGCCATGACACCTTTAGGAGTCGATAAAATCGAAATACCAAGGCCATTTGCCACCTGAGGAAGTGACTTAGCAGAAACATACACACGACGCCCTGGCTTTGATACACGTGAAATCTCACGAATAGCAGCCAGCCCTTCAAAATACTTCAATTCGATTTCAATCTCAGCTTTCCCATCACCTAAATCAATTTGATTATATCCACGAATATAACCTTCCGACTGAAGAACATCAAGAACGTGCGCACGAAGCTTCGAAGCTGGAGTAACTACTTTACCTTTTTTACGACCAAGTGCATTACGAATACGTGTTAGCATATCACCAAGAGGATCTGACATAGACATTAAATAATCTCCTCTTACCAACTAGACTTTACAATACCAGGAATATAGCCAATAGAGCCAAGCTCACGCAACGCAATTCGCGACATTTTTAATTTACGATAATAAGCCCGCGGACGACCTGAAACCTCACAGCGATTACGAATACGAACTTTCGAAGAATTACGCGGCAACTCTGCCAGCTGAACAGAAGCTTTAAAACGTTCTTCAAGAGAAACCTTCTGATCCATAACTATTGCTTTCAAACGTGCACGACGGGCAGCATAGCGCTTTACCATCACCTCACGACGCTTATTTTTTTCAACGGCACTTACTTTGGCCATAATTTCACCTCACTACGTTTGCCGTTACGAACGAAAAGGAAAATTAAAAGCACGCAATAACTCACGAGCTTCATCATCCGTTTTTGCTGTCGTACAAACGATAATATCCATACCCCAAATTTGATCAACTTTATCATAGTTGATTTCTGGAAACACAATGTGTTCTTTAATACCCATAGCAAAATTGCCACGACCATCAAAACTCTTTGGATTTAAACCACGAAAGTCACGAACCCGCGGAAGAGCAATCGTCACAAGACGATCTAAAAACTCAAACATACGATCTTTACGCAATGTAACTTTAGCCCCAAGAGGCATTCCTTCACGAACCTTAAAGGTCGCAATAGAATTACGCGCACGCGTAACAACAGCCTTCTGACCCGTTATTAGCCCTAAATCCTCAGCGGCAAAGGAAGGCTTCTTCGAATCAGCAGTTGCTTCACCTATCCCCATATTTATTACAACTTTATCAATCCGCGGAATTTGCATCGCATTTCTGTAATTAAACTTCTCTTGAAGCACTTTACGAATCACTTCAAAATAATGCGCTTTCATACGCGGTATTTGTCTTTCCTCAGCCATTAATCAACTCTCCCGAACGCTTGGCAAAACGAACTTTATTACCATCTGCATTCATACGAAAGCCTACACGTGTAGGCTTACCATCTTTAGGATCAGCAATCGCCAAATTAGACAGATGAATCGGAGCTTCTTTAGAAATAATTCCAGCTTCTTGCTTCTGCGTTTGACGTTGATGACGTTTAATCATATTAATCCCACGAACAAAAGCCTTATTCTCTTTTGGACTAACCTTAATTACTTCACCACTACATCCTTTATCCTTACCGGACAAAACAACAACTTTATCACCTTTTCGAATCTTCTGCATAACATTTACTCCTTACAGAACTTCAGGAGCAAGCGAGATGATCTTCATATGATTCCTACCACGCAATTCACGGGGAACAGGTCCAAAGATACGAGTACCGATCGGCTCTTTTTTATTATCTACTAAAACCGCAGCATTACTATCAAAACGAATGACACTACCATCTGCGCGACGAATATCCTTAGCAGTACGAACCACAACAGCTTTCATAACATCACCTTTTTTAACACGGCCACGAGGAATTGCATCCTTAACCGAAACAACAATAATGTCACCGACCGAAGCATATTTCCGCTTTGAACCGCCTAACACTTTGATGCACATGACACGACGCGCTCCAGAATTATCAGCAACGTCGAGGTTTGTTTGCATCTGAATCATGACTGGCCACCTTCTCTTAACACATATATCCGATTGAATCTTTTACACACTCGGATTTGCCTGCCAAATAACGATAAAGTTATCGCCTTCAAATTTATCAATGATAACCACACTGTTAAATTCTAAAACAATAAGCTTAACTCATTACGCTACATTGTCTTTTACAACAATCCAACATTTATCTTTCGAAATTGGTCTAGATTCCTGAATAGAAACTTGATCCCCAATCTTGAATTGGTTGTTTTCGTCATGCGCTTTATAATTTTTAGACTGCCGAACAGTCTTCTTAAGAAGCGGATGAGAATAACGGCGTTCAACTTTGACAACAACAGTCTTATCACTTTTGTCGCTAATAACAACACCCTGCAAAACGCGTTTAGGCATCTCTTATTTCCTTAAACCTTACTTTCACTTATCTTTTGACGAAGAAAAGTTTTAATACGCGCAATATCACGACGAACTTGTCTAACGCGCGCAGTCTTTTCTAATTGACCTGTTGCTTTTTGAAAACGCAAATTAAATTGCTCTTTCTTTAACTTAGCCAATTCATCTTTCATTTGGTCGAGCGTTTGCGCCCGTAATTCTGTGGCTCTCATCGCTTATAACCTCATTATTCAGCAATACGCTGGATGAAACGCGTTTTTATAGGCAACTTTGCAGCACCCAATCTTAGTGCTTCACGTGCAACATCCTCCGGAACTCCATCAAGCTCAAACATGACGCGCCCAGGAGCAACACGTGCAGCCCAATAATCAACACTTCCCTTACCTTTACCCATACGAACTTCAGTCGGTTTAGATGTAACCGGAAGATCTGGAAAAATGCGAATCCACACACGACCAGAACGCTTCATATAACGTGTAATCGCACGACGCGCCGCTTCAATTTGACGAGCAGTAACCCGCTCCGGCTCAACAGCCTTCAAACCGTAGGCACCGAAATTCAAATCCGTACCACCCTTCGCAAAACCGTGAATACGGCCTTTGAACTGTTTACGGAACTTTGTGCGCTTTGGCTGCAACATTGTTCTCTACTCCAAATTTTAGTTCAATCTCAAAAACTAAGCATTTTCGCGGCGACGATTCGATGAAGAACCAGATTGATCAGCTTCCGTAGCACGACGTTCTGAAGCCATCGGATCATGCTCAAGAATCTCACCCTTAAAGACCCAAACCTTAATACCACAAATACCATAAGCGGTCTTAGCTTCTGCTGTACCGTAATCAACATCAGAACGCAAGGTATGAAGTGGAACACGACCTTCACGATACCATTCCATACGAGCAATTTCAGCACCACCAAGACGGCCAGAACAATTGATACGAATACCTTCCGCACCAAGACGCATAGCAGACTGAACAGCACGCTTCATTGCACGACGAAAAGCAACACGACGCTCTAACTGTTGAGCAATTGATTGCGCAATAATTGTCGCATCAATCTCCGGTTTACGAATCTCCACAATATTCAATGAAGTTTCAGCATCCGTCATTTCTGAGAGCTTACGACGAAGCTTTTCGATATCAGCACCCTTTTTACCAATAATCAAACCAGGACGTGCAGAATGAATTGTAATACGACACTTTTTATGAGGACGCTCAATAACAACCTTAGAAATAGCCGCCTGTTTAAGTTCCTCAAGCACATATGAACGAATTTTCAAATCTTCATGAAGAAGGCGCCCATATTCACCACTATCAGCATACCAACGAGAGTCCCAAGTCCGATTAACACCAAGACGAAGTCCTATTGGATTGATCTTCTGCCCCATTACGCGGCCTCCACTTTTTCGGTAACTTCACGAACAATAACAGTAAGATGCGAAAATGGACGTTCAATTCTACTAGCACGCCCTCGACCACGAACATGAAAGCGCTTCATCACTATCGACTTACCAACATAAGCTTCCGCCACAACAAGCGAATCAATATCAAGATCGTGGTTATTTTCTGCATTTGCAATTGCTGATTCAAGCGTTTTTTTCACAGTAGCAGTAATTCGCTTGCGTGAAAACATCAAATCAGCGAGCGCTACATTAACTCTTTTACCACGAATCATTGCAGCAACTAAATTAAGCTTCTGCGGACTAACACGAATTGTCCGCGTGACAGCTCTTGCTTCATTATCTTTAAGCTGGCGCGAAACTTTAGCTTTTCCCATTCCTACTTCCTCTTCGCTTTCTTATCGGCACCATGACCATAATAAGTCCGGGTAGGAGCGAACTCACCAAACTTATGCCCAACCATCTCTTCAGAAACAGAAACAGGAATATGCTTATTACCGTTGTAAACACCAAAAGTTAAACCAACAAATTGCGGTAAAATAGTAGAGCGACGACTCCATATTTTTATAACTTCGTTGCGCCCACTTGCACGTACCTTCTCTGCTTTACCAAGAAGATAGCCGTCAACAAACGGACCTTTCCACACTGAACGAACCACCTCAGACTACCTTTCTCATTTCTTGCGTTGATGACGCGTACGCATAATAAATTTATCAGTGGCTTTATTGGAGCGCGTACGCTTACCTTTCGTAGGTTTACCCCAGGGAGAAACTGGATGGCGCCCCCCCGATGTACGACCTTCACCACCACCGTGTGGATGATCAACGGGGTTCATAGCAACACCACGAACATGTGGACGTTTACCACGCCAACGTGACCGCCCCGCCTTACCATCATTAATATTCCCATGATCAGGATTTGAAACAGCGCCAACAGTTGCAAAACAGCTACTCGGAACCAAACGCTGCTCACCAGAATTTAAACGAAGAATAGCCATACCATGATCTCGTCCAACCAACTGCGCATAAGCACCTGCTGAACGTGCAATCTGTCCGCCTTTCCCTGGCTTCATCTCAACATTATGAATAATTGTACCTACAGGCATATTAGCAAGAGGCATAGCATTACCTGGTTTAACATCCACATTTAAACCAGCCATAACAGAATCACCAACACCAAGACGCTGTGGTGCAAGAATATAACTCAATTGCCCATCCTCATAGCGGATTAAAGCAATAAAAGCGGTACGATTAGGATCGTATTCTAAACGCTCAACCTTTGCTGAAACATCACGTTTAAGACGCTTAAAGTCGACAAACCGATAACTACGTTTATGTCCACCACCCTGAAAACGAGCAGTAACACGACCGCGATTATTACGTCCACCCTTTGAAGACAAACCTTCAGTTAACATCTTTACAGGTTTTCCCTTATAAAGACAAGAACGTTCCACAATAACAAGCTGACGCTGCCCAGGTGTCGTTGGATTAAACTGCTTAAGTGCCATTATTCCTATCTCCGAGCCTCTTAAAGACCTGTCGAAACGTCGATAGTCTGACCACTGGCCAGAGTTACGATCGCTTTTTTGACATCACTCTGCCGACCAACTATACCTTTGAAACGCTTCACTTTACCCTTACGGACTATCGTGTTAACTGCTTTAACTTTTACGCTAAAAAGCGCTTCAATAGCAGCCTTAATCTCAGGCTTCGTCGCTTTCGGCGCGACATTAAAAGCAACTTGATTATATTCAGAAATCATAGTCGCCTTTTCAGTAATAACTGGACTAATAATTATATCATAATGGCGAAGATCTGTCATTTAAAACGCTCCTCAAGAGCCTCAACAGCTGCTTTTGATAAAACAAGTTTGCTGCGACGCAAAATATCATAAACATTAATTCCCTGAATAGGCAAAATGTCAATATTAGGGATATTAGAGGCTGCACGAAGAAAGTTAATATCAATCTCTTTACCATCAATCAAGAGAGCGTTATTAAATCCAAGCTTAGAAAAATGAGAAACAAGCATTTTCGTTTTAGCATCCTTAACAGTCAACTCATCCACAATAATTAAATCTTTTGCTTTTAATTTTGCAGATAAAGCAAGACGTAACCCAAGAGCACGAATCTTTTTAGGAAGATCATGCGCATGGCTACGAACCACCGGTCCATGTGCCTTACCCCCACCCCTAAACTGCGGTGCACGTGCAGATGAATGTCGAGCACGCCCAGTTCCTTTCTGTTTAAACATTTTTGCCCCTGTTCGCGACACATCAGAACGACCTTGGGATTGATGACTTCCCTGCTGACGACGTGCAAGCTGCCAACGAACAACACGTTGCAAAATATCCTCACGCGGAACAAGATCAAAAATAGCTTCAGAAACCTTTAATTTGCCAGCTTCATTACCATCAAGAGTTTTAATTACAAGATCCATTATTAGGCTCCCTCAACCTCAGAGGTTTCCGTCACCGGAGTAACCATTTCCGCTTTCTCCTTCACAAGACGGCGAATACCAGCAGGCTTTGGAGCATTATCAGGAAGACGCTTCTTCACAGCATCCCGTATCAAAATCCAAGAACCTTTAGAACCAGAAACAGCACCACGCACTAAAATTAAACCACGCTCACTATCAGTGGAAATAACTTCAATATTCTGTGTTGTTACACGCACTTGCCCCATATGGCCAGCCATTTTTTTACCTTTAAAAACTTTACCAGGATCTTGGCACTGCCCTGTAGAACCATGAGCACGATGTGTAATCGAATTACCATGAGAAGCACGATGTCCACCAAAGTTATGTCGTTTCATAACACCAGCAAACCCCTTACCAATACTGGTACCAGTCACATCAACTCTTTGTCCTGGAACAAAATGTTCCACTGTAATCTCAGTACCAACATCAAGAAGATTGTCGGGACTCACACGAAACTCTGCTATTTTGGCTTTAGGCTCAACAGAAGCCTTAGCAAAATGTCCACGAAGAGCTTGTGAAGTATTCTTAACCTTAGCAAAGCCTACACCTAATTGAACAGCAGTATAACCATTCTTTTCAACTGTACGCTGAGCAACGACTTGACAATTCTCCAAACGAAGTACCGTCACCGGCACATGCTCACCAGCATCATTATAAATACGGGTCATGCCCAGCTTCTGTGCTATTACACCTGAACGCATCGGGTCTGTTCCTTCTGTCCTCAAACCTCAGAGCTTAATTTCTACATCCACACCAGCAGAAAGATCGAGCTTCATAAGCGCATCCACTGTTTGCGGCGTTGGATCAACAATGTCAAGAAGACGCTTATGTGTTCGCATCTCAAACTGCTCACGACTTTTCTTATCGATATGCGGTCCACGATTGACCGTAAACTTCTCAATCCGCGTCGGAAGCGGAATGGGACCACGGACATTTGCACCGGTACGTTTAGCAGTCGATACAATCTCACGCGTCGACGTATCAAGAATTCTATGATCAAACGCTTTCAAGCGAATGCGAATATTCTGACTGTTCATGCTCTTTATTTCCCTGTTATACAAAGTGCCTTCAATAATCAAAGCACTCAACAAGCATTATTTATTCAATGATCTTAGAGACGATACCGGCACCAACAGTACGACCACCTTCACGAATAGCAAAACGAAG
>NZ_JBHIOP010000090.1:0-79579 GCF_042195625.1 Bartonella sp. AP9QHHD
AGTATTTTTACACAAAAACCAAATATCCGACTCTAAACATACTCTGAGACGCGCGAAATTCTTTAGAAAATGGTTTCTTAAATTTGCTCGTCTCATGGAGGTGATAGAGAATGTCTTTGTACATTTAAAATAGTGGCTAACCACAAACTGAAAGCTTTATCCCCTCCCCACTTTTGAAATGGGGAGATGAATCGTGTTTTAAACTAAGCGGCTTTCATAACAGATTTTTCTAAGACCTGTTTTGCTTCTTTAATGAGAGTTTTGTATTTTCTGTTCTCTTCATCTACTCTGAAGGCATCAAGAAGACGCATATGAATAGGACCTAAAAGATATAAAACTTTTTCACCAGCGTTCATACCTTCCCAATAACTTGGCAAATCAAAGCGTGTATCATGGTCATAATCAACAGCTTGGGTTCTCAGTTTCTTTTCACATTCAATAAAGTAACGGCGTGCTTGACGTCCTTTCTCATTGCGTTCAACCATGGAAAGTTCTTTCGCCATGTCTAAGGTGAGGTGATATTCTATGCTTGGACGACCGCCTTTAGGTTTTACTCTTTTTTGAGTAAAACTCACAAAGTCTTGATTTTCTTGAAAGGTATTAGGTTTCGCTAAATTTTTAGCGAAACTTATAAAGTCCTTATTTTCTAGGAAGCCGTATTCTTTAATACGGTTTTTTATCCAATCTCTAAAATTAGAATTGACTTCCAAAAATGTATATAATTCGCGTGCGTTGACGGTTTGAACTGTTTCTTGATCGATCGTTTGTTCTGTAATTTTAATAAGAGTGTTCATAATGAACTCCTTGTTGATTAGGCTTTCTATTGACATCCTAAGAGGATGCCGGGTGCTAGAAAACACGGCAACAAGCCCGTCGTTACGCCTTTCCCCATGAGGGTATTGTATAGCGTAACTACACCCGACAAGACCGTTATATGCTACAGCATATAATGAGTCAAAATCTTTAATGTGCGGAAGACTGATTATTTCGGCAACCAATCCGCTTGTTGTTTTAAGGTGTTTTCTAGGCACCTGATTCGACAATAGACACATTGTTATAATCCTGTCAAGCCTCTCCTGATATAAAAGACGCCCATTGTTCTAAGAGGACACGGCGCTGTTCTAAAAAATCCGTTCGCATGTAGGCTTTTGTCACTGAACTCCCAACTGTATGTGCAAGAACAGTTTCGGCAATCTCAAATGGTGTTGACGTTGTCTCTGCTATCCAATCCCGTAAGCTTGAACGAAAACCATGGGGACGATAAGTTAAGCCGCAAACTGTCATATACTTTGCCATGGTGGTATCCGAAATGGGGTTGCCTCTAAGACCAGAAAAGAGAAAACCATTCTTTTCAAAGGGGAGAGTTTTTTCAATAACTCTCAAAGCTTCATCACTTAGTGGCACGCGAAAGTCTGAAACTTTCCCTACAATGCCCTTCATATTTTCTTTTGGTATCGTCCATATATTTTTATCAATTTGTTCAAGGCGCAAATAGCGCAATGGATACGACCGTACTCCAGTCAAAATCAAGNTGAACATTTTGAATAAATTTTCCCAATAAAGCTTTTGCTTTTGGTACCAATTGCATGTCCACATCTATACCACGTGCTGCGGCATGTTTTATAGCAATATTCAAACGTGATAAAGCCTTGCTCGCTGTTTCATTTTTTGTTTTCCAAATAGGCAACAAACACTCTTTTATATCAAATTGCGTTAATTCAGTAATTGCTATATCCCCAAGTTTAGGAAAAACATGCAATGTAAGAGGTGCTAACCACCTTGCTGCTTTACCTTCATTTTTCAATTCGCTTTTTTTGGCTTCAAAAGCACTTAAAACTATTTTTTGTAAAGAAATACTATCAACTGCCTGCCGTAATTTTTCATTTTTCCTTTTACGAATCGGGTCAATACCTTGGTGCAAAAGGTCACGGCAAGCTGTAGCTTTAAGCCTCGCTTCTTTCAAAGATACAACGCTACAAGAGCCTAATCCCATTTCACGACGTTTTTTATTGAAATCAAATCGAAAAATCCAACGCCCTTGATTTTGGGCTGTTTTGATAAGCCATAGCCCAGCTCCATCAGCATATTTTCCTTTAGATAGATTTTTTACAGATAAGACAGACAGTCTATCACGTGTTCTCGTTCTGCTAACCACCTTCTGAACCACCTTTTAAAAACCACCTTCTGAACCACCTTTTGAATCGCACTTGGAGCGATTTCATTTGATAGCAAGATTATATACAAAAGGCAATTTTATAAATAAAATCAAATAAAAACAGTTAGTTATAAATATAGAAAAAAGTAAAACGCGCAATCAGGTGATAGCGTAGAGAATTCTAAATAAAGAAAAAATAGGTGCACGCCGTCCGCACCACTCTATGTAAATTTTCTTTATTTTCTCATTACTTAGATAGTAAAAACTCTCTTTAAGTTTACTGTTTGCAACTCTATAACGGTATTATAAAGTGATAACTGTAATAATATGAAAGACGAAGCAATCCTTCTTTGCCAATAAATGTTTCAACCACACCTCGTGAACTAAAAATTTTTTATTCTTAACAATTAAGAATCTGAGTAACTCTTCCTTACCTCCTCATTCTCACTCAAAGTCAAAGCCCCCTTTTTTTTACCATAAAATAGTGTTTACAATGCATAAAATTAAAAAATAAAGGCCCTATCAAAGAAATAGGACCTCTTAAATTTAAGCTCCTTTATCCTACAAAATTAGAATTTGTAAGCTATTCCTGCGCGAAAATCATTCGTCTTATACTTAACTTCAATCTCGTCTTTAAATTTCCTTTTACCAAAATCTGAGTAACGATATTCCGCACGCACAACAAGATGGTCTGTCATTGCAAAATCAACACCACCACCGAGAGTATAACCAATCATCGTTTTTGTTACATCCGATGTCCTATTAAATGGCTCACCTCCCGTAATTACTGTCGACAAAATATCTTGAAACTGTCCATAAGCAACACCACCAGCAATATAAGGCATCACATGCCCCGCAGAAAACCCAACACGCACCCGTGTAGCACCTGTCCATTTTTGTTTTAACGTATGATTAAACGTTAAACTGTCTTTCTCTTCTTTATCCTCTGCAGAAGAGCGAGAAAAGTCTCTACCCTGTCTTCTGACAAGTTTTGCCTTTTTTCGACTTTTTCCTTCTGTACCTAATTCCTCAGTATCAGTACCCGATCCTTCAGTACCCGATCCTTCAGTGCCCGATCCACCAGTGTCAGGACCACCTGCACTCGTTTCATCAGCCTGAAATCTTGTTTTTGTATCCTTTTTTTCCGTTAAAAGCATATCCGTATCAATCCCCACAATAAAATTATTACCGAGATCAAAATTAACACCCGCATAAAAACCACCTATAAATCCAGAAAGCTCAGGCATATACTGCTTCTCGACAGGCACCCATGGTTTACTTTTACTCTCCTCATCGGGATAGAGAGGAATATCAACATCACGCGTTATTGCAGAAGTCTTACTTGAAAAGCCACCAACTTGCCCCCCGAAATAAAAACCTGCCCAAGAAAAAGGTGAAGAAGCAACAACTTCTGAGGCAACATGTAATGGCTCTTCGTGAGCCACCACATCTGCAGCCTGTACTATAGAAGGTGAAATCAAAGAAAAAACAGATGCTGTTATAAATTTTGTATTCATAAAATTATACCCCATTGCTAAATTTATATAATCAAAAATCACATTTAGAAAAACAAAGTTTTATAAAATCTTATGCTGCAAAATCGCATGTACTCCTTTATAGTTACATTTAAATCTATTACTATATTAATATATCATTACATCAAAATTTAATATTATCAAATAAATTTTAAAATATTATAATAATGATTACTTAAAATAATAAATATTTAATAAAAATACCTATTATCTTGTCAAAAGAAGGAAATATAAAACATTTTGTATTAAAATTACCGCAAAAAAATCACAAAATAGTATACTTTATGCCTTTTTTCATGAAAAAAATCTAAAAATGATGTAATTATTTTTAGAGAATCGATGTTTATTGACAATATTATAAATACCTCAATATTCTTACATCCAAAATGCATACTGTAGATTCTACATAGTATAAAAAAGCATCTATTTTATACTAAAATCATACTTTTTTTTACCATTTTCTAAAGGATGAGATTATTAATTACACACAATATCATTATCCTTCTAAATCTTGTCCCCAAACAAAAATTCTCAATCATTTTATTTAAAAATTGCTCTTCCCCTACTGATTTCTATATTATCATCTGCCTTTATTGCAAAACGGTCTTTATTAGGAAAAGTTATAAAACATCCCTTCATACAAATTGTAATTGTTTGATGAGTATTTAAAGAAATTTTTGAAGGTATACTTCCTTCAACAACAATAAGAGATTGCATCTTTAAATCAGTATTCTTCACTGTTGCAGCAAAAGCTGTTATGGTAAAAATACTTAATAGAATAACTGTAATCAAAATATAAGTATATTTCAGCATTCTAAGATTCCTTCCTCAGCAAAACGCTTATATAGGCTAAATTGAAGAGCATTGGTTACATGAGAAGATGAGGTAATATTAGGCACATAAATAGCCAAATTAAAGGAAAAACTCTTACGATCAAATGCTGTAAAACTCACCTGTGGGATAGGATTTTTTAAAACGCCTTCTGTCGCAGAAGCAATCTCTAACAAAATTTCAGCAACATGCTCTGGAGCAACCTTAGATGATACAGTAACTGGTATATCAATTCGTCCTACTTTATTACGTCGTGTCCAATTACTAACGTTGTTATTAATAAGGCTTGAATTGGGAATAATAATCGTCTTACGCTGAATTGTCTCAAGTTCCGTTGCACGCACACTAATACGCTTAACAACCCCCCCTACTGATCCAGATTCTATATAGTCCCCTATTTTAAATGGTCTTCCAACTAAAATAATAAGTCCAGAGACAAAGTTTTGGACAATATTCTGTAAACCAAAACCTATACCAAGTGAAAGTCCTCCAGCAATAAGAGCGAAATTTCTAAGATCCAAACCTGCCATTGATAATCCGGTCAAAGAAGATACAACAACGCCTCCATAACTTATCACTGTTTTGATAGAATTACGTATACCAGAATCGAACTCTCCATGAACCAACACCACATTATCTAACCAACCAATAAATCGGCGAATAAGAAACCAGCAAACACAAAAAGAAATAATTCCTGTTACAAGAGAAATCAAAGAAAGACTAATATTTCCAATCTGAAAACCGGTCACCGATTGCCACAAAACTGCTTTTAAATCAGAATAGGAAAATCCAAACTGTACAGCAATTGGCATTGCACAAAATATAACAACAAATAAATTGAGAAAAACGCTCACAAAAACTCCCAATTGATTCATCGTTTTTTCTTCTAAATGAAACCTCTGCATCAAAAGATGACCAACCGTTGTTTTCATAAATTGGTCTTTAGTTCCAAGTGCTTGAGCGCTTTGTATTCCTAAATACATGAGAACTAAAAATGCTCCATCAATCATAATTTGCTGCGTAATAAAACGCGCAAGTCCAACGTAACCTAAAAAATTCAATACAAAGAGCAGTAACCCCAAGCCAATAAGAGGAATGCGTATATAAAATGGCCAAAAGTATGGCTCTTTTTTTTCTTCTTGAACACGCCTACGTCTAAACCGCAAAGGTACAAATGATATTATAAATAGCAATATCGCTACAAGAAAAACAGCAATAAAACTTTTAGCAATTGTTAAAGATAGAGGCGCTGAAATGATTTGATAAATACTATCAAGAACAGCGTCAAATGCCAAAATACCCCCTAAAGAAGTGAGTAAAATCACTAATTGATAAGCAGACGATGATGTAATCTTGAGAAGACCTACATGGGGCCTATTCGATGATAGAAGAACAACAGCTAATCGATTGATTAAAAATAATAAAATAATTTGACAACCTATCATATCAAAAACTGTTGTAAGCTTACCTGGATCTAAGTTAAAACTACGAAACAAAAACAACACAAGATAAACGCAAAGAATACATACAAGTGAAGGTAAGAGAACTGAAATAAAGGCGATCAATAAGCGTTGTAAATAAGATATTTCCTCATTAGACTTCGTAAAGTGGCAATACACATGAACAAGAACTTTTTGAGAAAAATACGAAAGTCCCAAAGTAATAAAAAGTGGAATTAAAAAGCAAAGAAATAGTTGTAAAAACTTGAAGTAAAATATAAAATTCCACCAAGAATTTAACAACACAAGAAAATCTGATGAAGCCTCTTTTGTTTTTTGGACGAGATGTTTAACCATCGGAATCGAAAACTCAAGCCTATACGTAAGCGTGCGTTTAAAAAGCTCCCGAGATTGAGAAATAGAAAGTTCAGCTATTCTATTTGCCGCTAAGAAAATTGCTTCAAAACGAAGCATGATACTGTTAATTTTAGCTTTTTGCTCTATCAAGTAGGAATATTCCTTCACTGAGCTTTTCAGTTTTTTCACGTCACGATGGAGCTCCATTAATTGATCAAGAAGTGTATTAATTTCATTAAGAGTAGGACGCAAAACAAATGCTGCCTCAATAGCACGTTCACTGATATCTTGTGCACGTAACCGTAATTCTTCTAAAGCACGCTCATCTTCTGGTTTTCTGTCAAAATCTCTTTTTAAAGTTTCAGTATTTTCTTCAAGAGTCTCAATAATCAACTGTTGTTGCTGAATAATTTCATCAACTGAATAAGAAGCTATCGTTTGTTCGACAATTGTATTTTGTGCCCCCCTATTACCCCATGCACCAGAATTAAATACAAAGATAATCCCCAAAAGAAGGAAAAGTATGTGGATGTTTTTTCTACAAAATGAATACATATCTACCTTATGAGCACAAAAGGGATTTTATTTTTCTCTTTTAAATATGGTATAAAGTAGATATTTTCAACTTTTATAGAATAATCTTATAAAAGCTTTCCCTTATCCTATAATACTGGTAATAAGATAAAAGAATGATAAATAAGCTGAACTCAATAAGATTAAAGAAGGCACTCTAGCATGTTTTTTTTGCACCTTTATTGCAAAAAAGAAGATTTTCTTCCTTTGACAACCTGGATTTTTCTATCCAGTTTAGGTGTATTCTTGACGAGCAACCTAGAAACACGTGCTTATTTAATCAAACAATCACACACCAATAATGTCATTAAAACGAATAGATTTGATTTACATCATAAGTGTGATCAGGTGAATGTTACCACAACTGAAAACAAAAAACTTGTAACACTCCATACAGAATCTATTTTTATGAGGACCTTTCAAAAAATCCTAACATTGGATTTCTTTTTAATAAAGATTCCAGCTGTTGACACACGATTTCGTAACGTTAAAACACAATATTTCTCAAATAAACGCGCTCCTCCCAATGAACATACTTAATTCTCTTCCTTGAATATAAAAACGATCATCTTATTTTACTTGTGCTTTTAACTTTGAATAACTGTTAGATTGCCTATTTACGGAATATATCATGCGTACACCTGGTTGGTTAACTACCCTTTATTGTTTTATTCTTTTAAGCAGCATTTATGTTGCCTTACCCAATTTATTTTCACACGAACAAGTTAAAAACTCGAAATTCTTACCCGACACCCGTGTAGCACTTGGTCTTGACCTTCAAGGAGGCTCTTCTCTCCTGCTCGAGGTTGATAGCAAAACGTTAAAACGCGATCAATTACACATCGTTTTAAGCAATGTGCGCAATGTATTGCGTGAAAAACAAATCCGTACATCAAATGTGCGTATTGTTGAAGATAGCGTTGTCGCGCTTATTTCTGATCCCTCACAAACTGAAAAAGCACTCTCTGCTTTGAAAACATTAATAATCCCCATACACAGTAGCTTTGGCACGACAGAACATAACATCACGATCAGTGCTCAAAATGAAATGTTTCGTATCACATTAACGGAAGCTGGTATAAAAGATCGTATAAGCAATGCTATTGAACAAAGCTTAGAAATCATCCGGCGCCGTATAGATCAAGTTGGTGTTTCAGAACCAGCCATCCAAAAGGTCGGAAATGACCGTATTATGGTCCAATTGCCTGGTTTACAAGATCCAAAACAATTACGTGATCTTTTAGGAACAACTGCCAAAATGAGTTTTCATCTTGTTCCTTCTAATGTGGATCCCAATAATCCACCGATAGGTGTTTCAATTCTTCCTGGATATACTGATGAAACGCAACGCTATGCAATTTATGATCAAATTGCTTTAGATGGAAATGTCCTGAAAGATGCCCGTGCAGGTTTTGACCCCCAAATACCAGGACGTTCCATTATTTCATTTACGCTAGATTCCGCTGGCGCAAAAATATTTGCCGATATAACACGACAAAATATTAACCGTCCTTTTGCCATTGTTCTGGATAATAAAGTTTTAACCGCTCCGACCATCAATAGTGTCATTCCCAATGGACAAGGTCAAATTACAGGAAACTTTGACTCCAAAGAAGCCTCAACTCTGGCTGCTCTGCTTCGTGCTGGTTCCCTCCCCGCACCACTCACGGTCATTGAAGAGAGAACCGTAGGTCCAAATCTTGGTGCTGATGCCATCCAAATGGGACTTTACACCGGCATAATTGGCTTTATTCTTGTTGCAATTTTTATTTTTCTTCTCTACCGTATTTGGGGATTAATTGCCAATATAGCACTAGCTCTGCACACGATTTTAACATTTGCTGCACTGAGTCTTTTGGGAGCTACGCTTACGCTGCCTGGTATTGCTGGTATTATTTTAGGCATCGGTATTGCCGTTGATGCTAATATCCTTATCAATGAACGTATCCGTGAAGAAAGTCGAAAAGGTGTGGGTGCTTTTGCAGCCCTAGATCGTGGATTTAAACACGCTTTTGCAACCATTGTTGATGCAAATGTTACGGCAATTATAGCGACTGTCTTACTATTTTGGTTCGGCACCGGTCCCGTTCGTGGTTTTGCCGTAACAATGTTGCTTGGTATTATCATCTCCATGTTTACAAATATCACCATTGTACGCATCATCATGATTTGGATCGTTCGTAAATGGAAAATTAAAAAGTTGCATATTCACTCTGCTTTCAACATCATGCCACAAAACACAACTTTCCACTTTATGAAAGCACGTTTCATTGGTATTGGCGTCTCAATTGTTTTATCAATGGCTTCAGTTTTTCTCTTTTTTAAGCCTGGATTGAATTTTGGTATTGATTTCATTGGCGGAAGCCAAATGAGTATTACCACGAAAGGACCAGCAGATCTAGCAACTCTGCGTTCCAAGCTTTCTACTCTTAATATTGGTGAAGTTACCTTGCAAAATATTGATAACGAAAATACCGTATTAATTCGCATGCAAAAACAAAGCGGTGGCGAAGCACAACAAACCACCGCCATTGATAAGGTCAAAACAGCTGTACAAAATATCTATCCCGATACCACATTCGATCAAATAGAAGTTGTTGGTCCCAAAATTTCAGGTGAGCTTGCCACAGCTGCTTTTACTGCTGTTATTCTTGCGGCTATTGCCATGTCTCTCTATATATGGTTACGCTTCGAGTGGTTCTTTGCCATTGGAGCAATTATCACTCTCATTCTAGACACCACAAAAATGATTGGCTTTTTTGCTTTGTTTCAATTTGATTTTAATTTAACGGCTATCGCCGCACTCTTAACAATTGTTGGATATTCTATAAATGATAAAGTTGTCGTCTATGATAGGATGCGCGAAAATATGCGTCTTTATAAAAAAATGCCGTTGCGCGAGCTGATTGATCTGTCAATTAATCAGGTTCTTGTACGTTGTTTTTTTACATCAGCCACAACAATTCTTGCGATGCTCCCCATGGCGATATGGGGTGGAAGTGCTGTTCATAATTTTGCATTACCCATGGTCTTTGGGATTATTATTGCAACATCATCCTCTATCTTTATTGCTGCTCCTATTTTACTCCTGCTAGGAAATTGGTGGCGTGAGCGAAATAATCGTGCAAATATCAAAGTGAAATAAAAATGCCCTTTAATGCGTATGGTACATCTCGCCTCTCTTCTCATAGAAATATAGTCGTTTTCATTCATTCGCTTTTTGATCAAGAATAGTAAATAATCCATGCTCCACGACACACCACTTATCACAACTATTGTTGCAGGCTTATGTTTAGCATTTCTCTTGGGAATGATTGCTAGCCGTTTACGTATTTCACCCCTTGTAGGCTATTTGTTAGCTGGTGTTATTGTGGGACCCAATACAGGCGGATTTAAAATAGATTCCGTCATCATTAATCAACTTGCTGAAATTGGTATTATTTTGCTGATGTTTGGTGTTGGGCTCCACTTTTCATTAAAAGACCTTTTATCTGTCAAAGCTATTGCTGTCCCCGCTGCTATTGCACAAATGGCATTTTCTACTTTTCTAGGTTTGTGCCTTGGTCTGATTATGGGATGGGGCTTTAGTGGTAGTTTGATTTTCGGTCTTGCTTTATCCATAGCAAGTACCGTTATCCTGCTACGTGCTTTGCAAGAGCGTCATCTTATTGAAACAGAAAAAGGACGCATTGCCGTTGGATGGTTGATTATTGAGGATTTAGCAATGGTCCTTATACTTGTCCTCATCCCTTCCTTGGCAAGTGCCCTCAGCAATACCAAAAAAGAAGCGTTGGATCCTCTTGTTCAATGGTTGGATTTAAGTATTTGGGGTATTTTTGGTCTCACCATCCTGAAGGTAATTGTATTTATTGCACTTATGCTCGTCATTGGGCGACGCGTTATCCCATGGCTTTTAAAAATGAGCGCACAATCGGGATCACGTGAATTATTTCGTCTTAGCGTCTTTGCTATTGCATTAGGAGTAGCTTTCGGAGCCGCTCATTTATTTGGAGTTTCTCTTTCTCTTGGTGCTTTTTTTGCTGGTATGGTCATGAGCGAATCAGAATTAAGCCACCGTGCCGCGGAAGAATCTTTACCACTGCGCGATGCTTTTTCTGTTCTCTTTTTTGTTTCTGTAGGCATGTTATTTGACCCCGAGAAACTCTTAACTCATTTTTTCCCTCTCTTAGCAACCTTATTCATTATCGTAATCGGAAAATCTGCTGTTGCCTTTTTCATCGTTAAAGCTTTTCGCTATTCTAATGCAACAGCTTTGACTATTTCTGCAAGCCTTGCCCAAATCGGAGAATTTTCCTTTATCCTTGCTGGTTTAAGTTTAAGCTTAGGACTTTTAAACAATGACGCTCATGATTTAATTCTTGGAGGAGCAATTTTTTCTATTTTGCTCAATCCTCTTGTTTTCATTGCCTGTAATAAAATTAAAAAACGTCTAGAAAAAAATTCTGCATCTTCACAAAATACCCAAACAATTATTGATATTGATCCACAAGATCCTGACCAAGATTTTTTACCGATGACCTTAAAAAACAACCATATCGTAATTATTGGCTATAGTCGTATCGGTAAGTGTGTTGCATTATCTTTAATAAATAGAGGTGAACCTATAGTGATCGTAGAAGAATCAAAACGCCTCTCTGATAAAGCGATTGCAGATGGCTTTGAGGCTATTTGCGGCAATATCATTCAACAAGAAATAATGAACGCAGCAAATATAAATAATGCACATAAAGTTGTTATTACAATGCGAAGTACCATTGAAGTAGGAGAATGTATCGTGAATATCCGTGATATGAAGAAAGATATCCAGATAATCACACATGCATTATCCGACACAGAAACAACATATCTCATTGATTTAGGTGCTGATGTTGTAGTAACAGATGATGAAGAAATTGCCAATGGCATTATAGAGTATATAACAGAACGAAGATCTGTAAGGAATATGCTCAATCATGAAAATTTACAGAAAACATAAAATGGATACAGAATCGTGAAAATAAAGCAATTTATATGGCCATTGATTGGTATCTTAGCAATGCTGGTATCTATTCGAATTCTTTATATGAAGCTCTCTGCCATTTCATTTGGGGATGTATTGGAGCGCTTGAGCAATTTAAATGCACAGCACTGGTTATTAGCCTGTTTATGTTCTCTCCTAGCTTATGCTGCTCTTGCTGGATATGATCGAATTGCCTTGCAACATCTAGGCCATAAAATTTCTTGGATTTTTATCGCTATATGTTCATTTACAACCTACGCTCTTTCACACAATATCGGTGCTTCAGTTTTTTCTGGTGCCGTTGTACGCTATCGCGCCTATAAAATGAAAGGATTAAACGGAACAGAAATCGCAATATTAGTAGGTTTTTGCTCTTTTACTTTTGTAATCGGCACAATCTTACTTTTGGGAATCGTTTTGGTGCTGCAACCCGAAATTATCACCCTCATTCATAAAGAACTTCCTGAATGGCTCGGAACAACGGCTGGAGCAATTTTACTCAGCTGTATAGCACTTTATACGTTTGGCAGCTGGCTTCAGTTAAAGCCCTTACGCTTGGGGAAGAAAATTCAACTTTCCTATCCACGACTGAAAATTGTTATTCAACAGCTTCTCATTAGCCCTCTAGAGCTTTTAGGAGCAGCAGGAATTATATATGCTGTTCTCCCACATAACGCAGATATTCATTTTATCTCTGTTCTTGGTGTTTTCCTAGCGTCTTTTACGATAACTCTTCTCTCTAATGCTCCAGCAGGAGGAGTAGGAGTTCTTGAAGCTCTTTTCATAACAGGCATGCCCAATATAAATCCAACCGATGTTATTGCAGCACTTATTGTCTTTAGAATGTTTTATTTGATTATACCGCTCATCCTTTCATTATTTGTGGTCGTCATTTTTGAGGCGCAACAATATTGGAAAAGAGCCCCCAAAACACCACCTGAATAAATAAAAGGCTATCAATGACTTCTTTTTTTATGTACCTATAAAAGAACAAAACACCATCGTGTTGCCAATTTACATATCTTTTTTAAGAAACCTCTTTCAACGCTCTTCTCCATTACACAACAATACCCATAAATGGTATAATAGTAAAGCTATTGTTGCACCATCATCTTTATACTTAATAAAAGAGCAAGCCTGTGCCATTATACTATTTTTCCAATGTTATGATAACTTTTAGCACTTAAGAACATTAATAAGAATTATTTTTATGCCTTTCTTCAATAGTCTTTATCCACACGTTAATCCCATTTATGATGCAAAAATGAATGATTTTAATTAATTCATTATAAGAGGGATTGAAACAAAAGAAGTTTATGATAGTAAAGTTTTTTTTAAATAAAGAATAATCAATTCTTTATAAATCAATATATTATAATGAATCTGTGTGGCTTTCTTAATATTTATATTTTTAGAGGTTTAGCTAACGGAAAGACAGCATAGCGTAACCACACAGCTTAATATTTTAAAACTTTAAGCCTCATTAAAGTTTATTGTCTTTCGTTTAACAGGTATTAGCTTTAAACAATTAAACTGATCTAATTTTATTACTTGTATGTCCAGCTAACTACTTTATTTTATCTTGATTTACCCTCTTGGAATACTGATGATTGTTACAGAAGTTTTTTGTTTAAGCGGGAGAGTTATCAAAAAATATCCACGCTGCTGACACAACTAAAGTGTAAAGTTTCTTCTGTCTTTAAACAATATGCTAAAAATCCAAAAAAAATTTAATCAATTTATATTAAAAGAAGTGAAAACTGTTGATTTTTATACCCCTTTAAATAACACAATTGTCGGTAAGAGGCTTCTCCTTACCAATTGCAACTTAAAAAAAGAAACAATACGCATTAAAAGATCTTTAAATGTCCTTTGGAAGTTCTTTGAGTCCCCTAAAAAGTACAAACACCGATGACTAAGCTATATCAACAATCTTCACTTTTAAACAAACAGATATGGGGAAATCCTACTGCCCAATTTTATTTAGCAACTCGTACCTTAAAAAAAATTACGCAATCAATAAGTTATTTACGGTATAAAATAAAATGGTGGGTGATGAGGGGATCGAACCCACGACCCGCTGATTAAGAGTCAGCTGCTCTACCGACTGAGCTAATCACCCATAAGCTTCTCAAAAGACGAGAATGAGCGTTTCTATAACGCTCCTAAGGATAGATGTCCAGATATTTTGTTGTTTGTTATATAAACTCATTGTCTGTAAGGTTAAAAATATGATATTCACCACTTGATCTTATATAAAAATAAACCCATTATAAGAAGCTTTATAAATAAATGTTCTGATTGTTATACAGAACCTATAGTTAGAGGATTATCGAGCATAATGCCCGAGCGAAAATTAGAGGAACCTTCTTGTGGTTGTAAGCGGGATGGGGCATCATTTTGTTTTATCAACAATCACATGCATTCAAGCAATATTGTGCTGTTTTTTTCTTTGAATATAAGTTTTTTACATTCAATGTTCATGATCCAATATACGAATAAAAGACTATGAATTTTTTTTGTCAATCGCGCGCTTTTAAGCTTCTAAAAGGTAAGGAATGATGGAATGGATCACTGATCCCCATGCGTGGTTTGGTTTGATCACGCTGGTTTTTCTCGAAATTGTTTTAGGAATAGATAACCTTATCTTTATTGCAATTTTAGCTGAAAAATTGCCACTGCATTTGCGTGACCGCGCACGCTTTATAGGTCTTACTTTAGCATTAATTATGCGGCTTTTCCTTCTTACCGTTATTGGATGGGTTATGAGACTCGATAGGGTCATTCTTTCACTTTCATCTTTTGTATTTAGTTGGCATAGCTTTATTTTAATCGGTGGTGGAGCCTTTTTGCTCGCAAAGGGAACGCTAGAATTACATGAAAGGTTAGAAGGAGTATCACATGAAAGAAAAACAGGCGTTGGTTATGCTGTTTTTTGGCAAGTAATCGTCCAAGTCGTGGTGCTGGATGCCGTTTTTTCACTAGACAGTATTATTACCGCAACAGGTATGATTGCAAAAGAGCAGGCAGCAGTTATGTATATCGCAGTCATAGCTGCTATGGGAGTAATGATGTGCGGATCTGGTGCTCTTATGCGTTTTATTAATCGTCATCCCACTATTGTAATCCTTTGTCTTGGTTTTTTGATGATGATTGGTTTTACTCTCATTGTTGAAGGATTTGGTTTTCATATTCCAAAAGGGTATTTGTATGCTGCTATTGGTTTTTCTGTTCTCATCGAAGCTTTTAATCAAATTGGACGTCGTAACCGTGAAAAAATGATTAAAACGAATGATCTACGCAGTAGAACAGCTGATGCTGTTTTGAGGCTCTTAGGAGGAGGAAGCAAAGATAGTCACCTTGCTGAGACTGTAGATGTTATTGCTGAACAGGCCGCAGCTTCTGAGTTGTTTAGACCAGAAGAAAAGGAGATGATTCGTGGTGTTCTCGATTTAGCTGATCGCCCTGTTCGCTCTATCATGTCGCCGCGTAATGAGATTGAGTGGTTAGATTTAAATGCTGATGAAAATGAAATGCGTGAAGAATTACAAAAGGTTAAACATAGCCGCTTAATTCTTGCGCGTGAAAAAGTGGATGAATTTGTTGGCGTTGCGTTGACAAAAGATCTTCTTTTGAATTTGGCTGAGGGGAAAAAGATTAATTGGAAAAAAGCTATGCGAGAACCCCTCGTTGTTCATGAAAATACAAGTGTTTTACGATTGATGGAGCAATTACGTCATTCTTCGATTCAGCTTGCAATTATTGTTGATGAGCATGGATCTTTTGAAGGAATTGCAACACCAACCGATATTCTTGAAGCTATTGCAGGAGACTTTCCTGATGACGATGAAGAACTCATGATCGCAGAACAACTTGAAAATGGCAGTCTTCTTGTTGAGGGATATGCTGATATCCGCCGTTTAAGTGGTTATCTTGGGCGTAACCTTGTGGATGAAGCAGATCGTTATACGACTCTGGCAGGCTTTATGCTTTGGCAGTTTGGTCATTTACCAAATGAGGGAGAAAGCTTTGAAACTGATGGTTTACACTTTAAAGTGATTGAAATGGAACGCAGAAACATATCTAAAATCCTTATTTCTCCACTTGTATCACCAGAAAAAAGCTAGTTCTTTTTACAAGCAAAATGAATAAAAAGATTTTTTTATGATTAAAAATTGAAAAGAATAAGCAGTTGATAACTCAATTGCATTTCATTATTTTTATATTTTTTTAAGCGTAAAATAATGACATACAAAAGTTATATTATCAATGAACTTTCCATTATAAAAAATTTTCATTGATGATTGACGAAAAGCTGGGAGAGAGAAAATGGTGCAAAATTATTTGTCAATGGTCATTAATCTCAAAACAATGAATATATACAATATATTGATTTATAATAATTATTTATTACAATATTACCTTCACATCAAGAAAGCCTCTTTCAAACATCAGATTTCCGCCAATGGATAAAACTCCACCATTGTTGAGTTCACTCAACTGATGATGGCATCTTTAAACCAGACTCTGGCTCCTATAATCTTTTTAGATCTTCTTGATATTTCTTAAGGAGCTATTCCTTAGCTTTTGTTTCGATAAATTTAGCTATTTTTTTCCTTGCAAGAATGAAACTCCACCTCTCTGGAAAGCTCTTATTAAGAACTTTGTTTTTCTTCTAGATAGCTCATATTTTTGCTACTTTTTAATTAAAGCGTAGCTGAGCTGCTTAGATTTCACCACTTCTTTGACTAAAGCCAATGCACGTTCAGATGAATCTGTTGGGTATTTTCATCAAAGCCTAAATGATCCTCTGCACTGAAACTTTGATAATAAGATTGTAAGGTTGCAACATCACCCAATAAAGACAGTGCACCAATATGAAGTAAGCTATAATCTGCATCATATACCTTGATAACCTTTATGTGCCTCCAACTTCATTCTTTCGCCAAGATGGTGCTCCATATCTGAAATAAAAGCATTTATGAAGATCAATTCTTTCTATCGCCTATTTCAAGACATAATCAAGCTTAATTCCAACCAATCTGCATATATTCCTTCTTCACAAACTCTCAACCCTTTTTATAAAAATCAAGTTGTAGATCTTGTAAGTGCTGAGAATTGATAGGGATCAATTGCAGATAAAATACCAGTACTAATCGAAACTCCAACATCAAATTACGGATAACCTTTGATAATTGCGTCATTATAAAGAATTTGTACTTCACAATCTGGTAGTTGATAACGTGCTGAATAATTATCTAACTCTTTAATTTTTTCAACAGACCAATCAAGATTTTTGAAGAACACTGTTGCACTCTCCATGATTAAAAAATTCTTTGCTCTACCTCAAAAGAGGTTGTATCCATATCAAAAGTCAAAAGCGAAGCAGATTTTTGCAAACAAAAGTGATAATGCCGTGTAAGAGAAGAATCTTATCAATAAGGTCTTTGGTGATTTCTTTTGCAACGTCTAAACGAGATGGAATCTTATTCATAAAAAATATAATAAAGTCAATAGTTTGCGTGAAATTATTCTATATGAATCCCATTTAAAATCTACACTTTTATACGTGATTTAATTAACCATTTTCATAAACAATTACCATGTATGGATAGACCATAAAACGCATGTAAACATTCAAATGAAGTGAACGCAGCTATCATTCATAACAGTTCATAAATTTTATGATACGTTTTTATCACACACAAATCGCATTATTAAAAACGTAATCGTTTGAAATTATCGATAACATAAATTGCATGCGTTTAAAAAATGGTATGGGGTTTACTCTTTTTTTGAGCTAAACCTTAAAAGAAATAATCATTTGAAACTATCATAGAATAGGTTTTAATTCATTAAGGGCACATAAAAGGATTTAAAGACAAGTCGATTTTAAAGCGCCGCTTACTAAAAAGTTAGTCAATAATAAGCAGACATTATATAGATACTATCATCACAACAGGTAATGAAATTGATAATGTTATGTCGTAGAAATCAAAAGATTTTTAATGATATAATGCAGGAAAACAAGCAAAAAACGTTTTAAAAGTTACAGTTTTAAAATACGAAACCAAATGAAGTCCCCTCAAATTTGAGGATACTTATTAAGACAAAGATAAGTAGATAAATTTCAAAAGGATTGCAATCATATTACAAAGGCATGGTGTTTTACTCAATTTTGAGTCAAAAGCGACAATGTTTAAAGAATGCTCTATTCTAAAGTTAACGAACTCGAATTTGAGCTGGTTAATTTTGCCAGCCCAAATATGGACCGGCTTATTTGCAGAGAAATTAAGTTTAAATGCAAAGTGAAAATACGCTTATGAGAACCTCACTAAATGAACGTTTAAACGTTTAGAGACATAAAATGATATCTCTATAAATACATTTAAAACCTAGATTTATAACAGTTTAAAAGCCTTAGATTTTATAAAAAGCGGTTGTTTATTGTCTTATGAAAAGCTGCTTTTAAAAACCAATGTTCGTAAATGTAAACAACGGGTTTTGTTACAAATATTCACTTAATACGCATTTTCTCTTGAGAGTCTTGATATGAACCTACCAAGCGTTGAGACATTTTGATAATGTACTTTGTGTCAAATGACCACCTCAAAAATGAGAGCGTTATTCTTAATACGTTTTATAGCCATAAAAAAGTGTTTATAGGTTCTGTAATTCAAATGAGTGATTAAAGATCATATCTGTCATTTACGTTCCTTTTGATCAGTTTTAATCAATAGAATAGAGCGTTTGCAATATGATACGTTTTGTATACATGCATTCATTATTGACTTCTTTTGTATGATCTGTAGTACCTCTATTTAAAAGCAGCGTCATATCAATTGGCACAGCTTTCTTTTATGATGCGTTTATAACCATCAAAGAAGCACCCTCCACGTCTGTCATTTATTCTGTTTATCAATCTTGATAACATCATCACTTTCATAAACCTCTCAATTTATGGGAACCGAATATAAATCGCTATGTCTTTTTATTCTTGCATTGCCATATACATTACTTCTAATCACGATATAATCAGGAGATCTTGGCATAGCCATAAACAGAGCCGTAGACCTTAGTATGACACCCAACGCTAGCATTGCCGTAAACCTTGCCTAACAACCGCATGATCATAAACCGCGGCATTGCTATGAATACGTGCACTACCGGATAATTTTGCATTCCCATAAACCCGCGCTTAATGATAAACTCAAACGTTATAAGAAAGATGAGCATTGTCATAAACATGAACACCAAAATACACATGGGTTTTATCACATATAAGGGTATTGCCATACACATAGCCACCAATGGCAGCATTGCCATAGCCCCTTATATTTTCATAAACACAACCAGATTTTACAACACAGACATTATCAGCAACCCAGCAATTACCATCATGAGAGAGATTGCTTTCATTTTCAATAAAAGCCATCCAGATCGCTTTTTTTACATCACCAAAATCGTTTAAAGCACGAATGCGATAATATATATATACATGACCAGTCACGAAATCCATTTGATTGATCTATTCATATTTTGGATGGTTTTTTCTGATTAACAGGAGCGGTTTCATTTGCAATGAAAGAAATAACGGAGGTGTTTTTTGATATAGTTATCATAATTAAACCTGTATGTTTTTAAAAGTTTTGAACAGACATTAAGCCAGCTCCAAACCAAATGTTTGTTGCATCAAGCGCTCTGTTCAAACTAATAATAACATATTCATTACCTAGTAGTAGAATACCAACTCCTACACCTGCATAAAGCGAAGCAATAATCCGCCCATATGGCTATGCTGTATGACTATAATAGAACCCAAAACCATCATTGCTACACTCGCAACACCAGCAGCAAAACGGATCAAAAGGACTAAGTGTTAACGCCATGAAAATAATTAAGTGCACTCATCACTATAGCTGCACAAGATAGTATGCGAGGAGCAAGAAATATAATCCCAATTACTGCCAAACGTAAAGAACATACTCCCAACTAAATAACCACCATAATTAGTGTTCGGTATATAAGAAAGTTGATTAAAGCTAAACAATCCTTCATCCAACATAACTGGCAGTATTGGTGTATAGAGAAATCACCAGATACCCATATCAAAACCATATCGAATACAGCATTTTGAAACAATTCAAATCTTGACGGTTGTTTTTTCCCCCTTATTATTCCTTTAACTGGTGATATTCCTCATCTGCGTTCCATATCACCATAACAGCCTTTAACTCCAAAAATAGAATAAAAGCAAATTTAGCTATCTATTTTAATGCTCAAAACAATATATTTAGCGATCTACTATCAACATCGCCAGATCAGTTGTACAATAACATATTGAATTAAATGTACTTTTTAAATGTTTATAGTTAAATTGAAAGCATATTTAGATAACCTTGCTTTTTTATCTCGATATTCAAAATGACTAACCGAAAAATTATATACGCAGCCGTAAATTTTACTTCTCTTAAAATCATTTGCTTATTCGCTGCAAAACTTAATAAACAACTCAAATAACCATTTTCATAAAAGAGGAAATTGGCTTCTTTTTAGGTAATCTTGTTATTTAGGATGATATGAAGTTGAAGAATTTGGTGCACCCGACAGAATTCGAATCTGTGACCTCTGCCTTCGGAGGGCAGCGCTCTATCCAGCTGAGCTACGGGTGCTTCACACTGATTATTAAAATCAGTTATGGTCTTTTAACTAATCATACTCTTAGCTTCAATGCTAAATTATCATTCTAATAAAAAAATTACTCGTTTGTAATTTATCTAACGACGCATTCCTTTTACTGTTTAATGATACTTTACCTTGAAATAACTTCTCTTTATTCAATGCTCTTTTTATTATAAAAAGAGCTTTTATTACAACTTCAAAACTCTCAAAAATAAGTTACAACATAAATTATAAGTATCAGGATAATTTTTAAATGGCTACATTACCAAGTCGCTTTCATTTTATTTCCGCAGAAACTGAGGAGGCTATCAAAGCTACCCATAAATTAATTTCCGTTTATGGTCATTCTTCTCTGGAAGAAACTGATATTGTTGTTGCAATCGGTGGTGATGGGACAATGTTACAAACCGTACGAGATGTCATGAACACAGGCAAACCTATTTATGGTATGAATCAAGGTTCTGTAGGATTTCTTATGAATGAATTTCATGAAAAAAAATTGCCCAATCGTATTGCTGCCGCACATAAAAAAGAAATCCATCCCCTGCGCATGATTGCAAAATCTGAATGTCAAGATTCTATCGAGGCGCTTGCAATTAATGAAGTATCCCTCTTTCGGCAATCTTATCAAGCGGCAAAAATTCGCATCACCATTGATAACAACGTACGCATGGAACAATTAAGTTGTGATGGTGTCCTCGTCGCTACACCAGCTGGATCAACCGCCTATAATTTATCAGCACAAGGACCTATCTTACCTCTTATGGCTCCCCTTATGGCCCTCACTCCCGTTAGCCCTTTTCGCCCTCGGCGTTGGCATGGAGCTTTGCTTCCCGATACAGTAACAGTGCGCTTTGATATGCTTGAACCTGACAAACGCCCTGTAAACGCTGCTGCAGATAATATTGAAGTTAAATCTGTCCATTCAGTTACTATTTCAATGGCAACAGAAGTAACAGCTTCAATCCTTTTTGACTCAAATCATTCATGGGATGAGCGCATTTTATCAGAACAATTTCGCTATTAATGATTGTATTATGCGTTTTATATGTATATGATTGTTATAGTTAGTTTTTTTGTGAAAACATCTTAACACTTTTAAAGAGTGTAGAATATTGGTTATAATCATCATTAGATAGCGCAGTTAAAATCACAGAGCAGTTGATAAAAAAATGATACCATCTTTAAACAGTTTTGATGATTTAGGTCTTTCCGCAAAGGTTATTAATGCGGTGAAATCAGCGGGGTATACAGCTCCGACACCTATTCAAAGTGAAACAATTCCGCATGTCCTTCAAAGAAAAGACGTTTTAGGAATCGCCCAAACGGGAACAGGTAAAACCGCCTCTTTCGTATTGCCTATGCTCACTCTCCTTGAAAAAGGTCGTGCAAGAGCACGAATGCCCCGTACGCTTATCTTAGAACCAACAAGAGAAATTGCAGCTCAAGTTGAAGAAAATTTCGATAAATACGGCATAAATCATCGTTTAAATGTTGCTCTTTTGATTGGTGGCGTTTCTTTTGAACTCCAAGATCGCAAACTTGAACGGGGAGCTGATGTTCTTATAGCAACACCAGGGCGCCTTCTTGATCATTGCGAGCGCGGTAAACTGCTCCTGATGGGCGTTGAAATCCTTGTGATTGATGAAGCTGATCGCATGTTGGATATGGGCTTTATTCCTGATATTGAACGCATCTGTAAACTAACCCCTTTTACGCGTCAAACTTTGTTCTTTTCTGCAACAATGGCGCCAGAAATTACAAAGCTAACGAAACAATTTTTACATTCTCCTGTATCTGTTGAAGTTACAAAAGCTTCCTCAACAGCTACCACAATTACACAACGGCTTGTCAAATCTGGAAATAAATCATGGGATAAAAGAGCGGTTTTACGAGAGCTTATCCAAAATGAAGGTGCAGAGCTTCAAAATGCAATCATTTTCTGTAATCGAAAGAGAGATATCTCTGAACTTTTTAGATCGCTTATCAAACATAACTTTAATGTAGGGGCACTTCATGGAGATATGGACCAATATTCGCGCATGAACACCCTAGCTGATTTTAAAAATAATAAACTTACACTTCTTGTTGCTTCTGATGTTGCTGCCCGTGGACTCGATATTCCAGCTGTAAGTCATGTATTTAACTATGATGTTCCTACACATGCTGAAGACTATATCCATCGAATTGGTCGTACAGGGCGTGCAAATCGTAGCGGAAAAGCCTTTACAATCGTTACAAAAGCTGATCAAAAATATATCAATGCCATCGAGGAAATGAGTAATGAAAAAATTGAATGGCTCAATGGAGATCTCTCAACTTTAATAGCCGATGATCAAACAGAAGATATTGTTGTAAAGAAAAAATCTTCAAAACCATCAAAGAAAACTGCTCCAAAAGAGACTGTTGCTCACACTAAAAAATCTGTAGAAGAGAATAAAACAGAATATATCAAAAATGCAAATAATAAGGAGAAGCCATCTGAGCAACAACGCTCACGAAAAAATAAGAATTACACACCTATTGGATTTGGTGATGATATTCCTGCTTTCATGCTTATAAAAACGTGTAAATAAACCCGTTCTCTACTCTCTTTTAGAGTGAAATGAACGAAATACTTTTAAAAAATCCGCTCTTATTTCCTAGAGAGCCTTTCCGTTACCTTTTCACGCCCTAAAAGCTGCAAAATTTTTCCCATTTCAGGTCCATGATCCATGCCCGTAAGTGCCTGACGTAATGGCATAAATAAAGCTTTTCCTTTTCGACCTGTTTTTTCTTTTAATGCTGTTGTCCAAATTTTCCAACTTTCCTCATTCAAAGCACCTTCAGGTAAGAAATCGAGTGATTGGTGCACAAAAGCACGATCCTCTAGTGCTACTGTATCAAAATTCTGTTCATCATGAATGATTTTCCACCAAAAAACAGCATCATTGACTTTATTAATATTGCTTCTTATCGCGTTCCAGAAATATTCCGCCTTATCTCCCTCAATAGAAAGTTTTTTAAGGCGCATTTTTACTTCCTCATAGGTTAACTCATGGACAAGATGACTATTCAAAGCAAGAAGATCAGCAATATCAAATTTTGCAACGGATCTTGACGTATCTTGGAGATTAAAATGCTCTAAAAGCGCAGCTTGATTGGGATAGGGATGCACATTTTGCGATGTCCCAATCAAAACGGCAAGGCATTGAACAGCTATAGATTCAAATCCTTCTTCCCGTAGAGAACGAATAGAAAGATCATTATTACGTTTTGAAAATCCTTTTCCTAAAACTGTCGCCAATAAATTGGTATGAGCAAAAACCGGTAATTCTGCATTAAGAGCTTTAAAAAGAGCAATTTGAGCGCCTGTATTTGTAATATGATCATCCCCACGAATAATATGCGTAATAGCCATATCTACATCATCAACAATAGACGGCAATGTATAAAGATAGGTTCCATCTTCACGAATAAGAACAGGATCTGAAAGAGAAGCTAAATCAATCGTCTGCTTTCCCTTTATTGCATCATTCCAGCAAACTTCTGTTCGCTTTGTGTGTAAAGGATCACTTTCAAAATTAGGAAGAAGAAAACGCCAATGGGGTTTACGACCTTGTGATTCAAAGTTTTTTCTCTCTTCTGTTGTCAACTTCAATGCTGCACGGTCATAAACAGGAGGCAATTTGCGTGAAAGCTGGATTTTACGACGCCGCTCTAATTCCTCTGTTGTCTCATAACAAGGATAAAGAAGGCCACGTTGTTTGAGAATTTCTGCCACTTCATCATATCGATTAAATCGCTTGGATTGGTAATAAATTGCATCTGGTTGAATACCAAGCCATTCAAGGTCAACAGCAATAGCATCGATATATTCTTGTTTAGAACGTTCAATATCTGTATCATCATAGCGTAAAATAAATTCTCCCTTATACGCTTGCGCATAAAGCCAGTTGAAAAGCGCAATACGGATATTGCCAATATGAATATAACCTGTTGGAGAGGGAGCAAAACGAACTTTAACCATAAAATAATACTCAATTTTTATCGCGAAAATGATTGACTATAGGATAGCGACGATCGCGTCCGAAATTTTTGTAACTGATTTTTACACCAGGCGCAGATTGACGCCTTTTATATTCGGCACCATAAAGAAGCTGTTCAACTTTCGCAACAGTTTCTCGTGAATGTCCACGTTTAACAATATCACAAATACTCATGTCATTTTCTACAAGATATTGTAATATATCATCTAAAATAGGATAAGGCGGAAGAGAATCTTCATCTTTTTGATTTTCCCGCAGCTCTGCAGAGGGTGCTTTTTCTATAATATTGGATGGAATGATCATTCCTTCTGGTCCTCTCAAATTGTGCAAGTGATTTTTATTGCGCCACTCCGCTAATGCATAAACCTGCATTTTATAAATATCTTTAAGAGGATTAAACCCGCCATTCATATCCCCATACAGTGTTGCATATCCCACAGCCATTTCTGACTTATTGCCTGTCGTTACCACCATTGAGCCGAATTTATTTGAAAGCGCCATTAAAAGTGTACCGCGTATACGACTTTGAAGATTTTCCTCTGTGACGTCAGAGGGTAACCCTGAAAAAACAGGTGCCATTGTCTTTAAAAAAGCCTCAACAGGTTGTGCAATCGGTATGATTTCATAACGACATCCCAAAAGATCAGCACATTCTTTGGCATCTTTTAATGATTCTTGCGAAGTATAATGATAGGGCATCATAATGGTGCGAACCCTCTCAGCACCAAGAGCATCCACCGCCATTGCCGTACACAGGGCTGAATCAATTCCTCCTGAAAGACCAAGAATAACATCCTTAAAGCCGTTTTTATTAACGTAATCTTTCAACCCCAAAACACAAGCTTGATAATCAGCCGCTAATCCATTGAGAAGACTTTCATTAGGACCTGAAATACAGTGCCATCCCGTCGTTGTTTTTTGCCAATGGCTTAAAGCAATATGGCTATCAAAGTGTTTCATTTGAAATATCTTTTTGCCTTGTCCATTCAAGGCAAAAGACCCACCATCAAAAACGAGCTCATCTTGACCACCTACTTGATTAGCGTAGATAATTGGCACTCCAGATTGTAGAGCCTGTGTATGAACAACGTCTATACGTTTTAATGTTTTATTACGATAATAAGGAGATCCGTTAAGGACAAGAATAATTTCCGCTCCTTTATCTTTAAGCTCTGTACTAAGAGAGGAATCATTCCAAAGATCCTCACAAATGACTATTCCTAATTTAATTCCATGATAGACAATAGGCTGAGGACGTGGACCTGAAGAAAATAAACGCTTTTCATCAAATTCAGCATAATTAGGTAAATCAAACTTCAAACATTCGGCAATGACTCTCCCTTCATCAAGAACCATGACAGCGTTGTAAATATTACCATTGCGCCTTAATGGAAGACCAATGACAATTCCTGGTCCGCCTACGGTTATCTTTGCTAATTTCTCAACAGTCTCTTCACATGTTTTTGTAAAAGCAGGTTTTAGAACAAGATCTTCCGGCGGATAAGCACTTATAAAAAGTTCCGTGAATAAAACAAGATCAGCCCCCTCTTCTTTGGCCTTTTGATGCGCCATGACAGCTAAAGAAAAATTCCCCTCAATATCACCGACAATAGGATTTAATTGGGCAATTGATACCCGAAAATCATTTTTCATAAGCCTTTGTATCATTTCATCAGTTTAGCAACCACAACTTTATTCTTCATCATCGGAAACATCATTTTTTAAAATTCTTTTCTGCCATAATGACCTAAAAATATTAGGCAAATTTTTGCCTACCCCCCAGCAGCAATTGCTAACGATTCAGTCACGCGATTTTTTTTAAGGAGTTCAGCAACAAGAAAAGCCAATTCTAACGCTTGATCTGCATTTAACCGTGGATCACATTGCGTATGATAACGATCAGATAAATCGTCCACAGAAATGGCGTGCGCCCCTCCTGTACATTCAGTAACATCACGACCTGTCATCTCAATATGAATGCCTCCTGGATAAGTTCCCTCTCCACGATGCACTGCAAAAAAATTCTCTACTTCTTTTAAAACATAATCAAAAGGACGCGTCTTATAACCATTGGCAGTAATTGTATTGCCATGCATTGGATCACATGACCATATAACCGCACGCTTCTCGCGTTCAACAGCACGGATGAGTTTAGGCAGATAACTTTCAACTTTATCATAACCAAAGCGCGTAATGAGAGTAAGCCGCCCCAACTCGTTTTCAGGATTTAAAATATCAATTAATTTTAAAAGCTCATCAGGCTCAATGGAAGGACCACATTTTAATCCTATAGGATTCTTAATGCCGCGACAATATTCAACGTGAGCATGGTCAATCTGACGCGTACGGTCACCAATCCATAGCATATGACCAGATGTTGCATACCAATTTCCTGAAGTTGAATCAATCCGAGTCAAAGCCTCTTCATAACCAAGCAACAGTGCTTCATGACTGGTATAAAAAGATGTTTCACGCAATGAAGAATGTGTTTTGGATGTAATCCCTATAGAACGCATAAAATCAATTGCTTCAGAAATACGCTCTGCCAATAATTCATAACGTTCTCCCTGCGGACTGTTAGAAACAAAACTCAACATCCATGTGTGAACATTTTCTAAATTAGCATAGCCACCTTGTGAAAAAGCACGCAATAGATTAAGTGTTGCCGCAGATTGGCGATAAGCCATAGACATCCGTTGCGGATCTGGAATACGAGAACCGGCTTCAAATTCAATGCCATTAATAATATCCCCACGATAAGCAGGAAATTCAACTCCCTCTTTTCTTTCAATATCAAAAGAGCGAGGCTTTGCAAATTGACCAGCAATACGACCAATTTTAACAACCGGTTTAGAACTACCAAAGGTCAAAACAATCGCCATTTGCAAAAATACACGAAAAAAATCACGAATATTATCAGCTTCATGTTCTGCAAAGCTTTCGGCACAATCACCACCTTGCAATAAAAAAGCTTGGCCTTTCGCAACGGCTGCTAATTCATTTTTTAAATCACGTGCTTCACCGGCAAAAACTAAAGGAGGATACCTTCTCAGTTTTCGCTCAACATCTTCTAACATAGACTTATCCGGATAAGTCGGAACTTGTTTAATTGGCCTTGTTCTCCAAGTGTCAGGCGCCCATTCTTTTATCATTACACTCTCTCTAAAGATTAATCTTACAGATTAGCATATCAAAAGCTTTTTACCGCAATATATGCTGTTTAACTTTCTATTTTCTTCCCATTTTCATATATATAACTTGGTTTATACATCGTTACCAATTCTTCTGCCATCGTTGGATGCACTGCCATCGTCTCATCAAAGATATCCTTCGTCAGCTTACCCTTGAGAGATATCCCTATAAGCTGAGCCATCTCACCAGCATTTTCCCCTAAAATATGAGCGCCCACAACAATACGGCTTTCACCATCAACAATGAGTTTCATAAGCATTTTCTCTGAACTACCAGAAAGAACATTACGCATAGGACGAAAAACTGTACGATAAATTTCAAGACGCTTATAACGCTTTACCGCCTCCTCTTCTGAAAGACCAACCGTTCCAATCTCTGGCTGTGAAAAAACTGCTGTTGTAATTAAATCATAATCAGGTGTTGTTGGAATATTTTCAAATGCTGTCTTAACAAAACACATTGCATCATGAATCGCAACGGGTGTTAATTGAATATGACCTGTTACATCACCAACAGCCCAAATATGGGGGATATTTGTTGTCATTTTCTCATCAACAACAACTGCACCAAATTCATTCACCTTAACACCTGCCCGCTCAAGTCTTAAACCCGTTGTATTTGGTACACGCCCCGTAGCCAACATAATCTGATCGGCTCTGATTATTTTCCCATTTGATAAAACAACTTCATAACAATTTTCTGCAGCCTGCACTTTAGAAATTGTTATGCCATAAAGAATAGAAATCCCTTTTTCAATCATTGCATCGCTGAGCAATTGCCGCAAATCATGATCAAAATTACGAAGGATTAAATCACCACGATGAAGGAGTGTTGTTTTTACACCTAATTCATGAAAAATATTAGCAAATTCAACACCAATATACCCTCCACCAACAATCACTATTGATTTTGGGAGTTGATTAAGGTCAAAAATCTCATTAGAAGTAAGGCAAAATTCACCGCCTTCTATGGACGTATTTGGTGCAAGTTTTGCCCCTGTTGCAATCAAAATTTTTTCTGCACTTACCCGCTCACCCGTGGCAGAAAGCTCTAATGTGTGATCATCTATAAAAGTAGCACGACTTTCATAAATATGCACATTGTTATTTTCTAATCCCTTACGATACAACCCTTCTAACCTTGATATTTCTTTATTTTTAGCTGCAACCAACTTTTCCCAGCTAAAAATTGGATCCGCATATTCCCACCCAAAACCAACACTTTTCTTAAATTCTTTTACATATTGTGATGCATAAACATAAAGTTTTTTGGGAACGCAACCACGAATAACACAAGTGCCCCCTATACGATATTCCTCTGCTATAGCGACCCGCTTGCCAAGACCTCCAGCAAGCCGTGCTGCACGCACTCCACCAGAACCACTTCCAATAACAAATAAATCAAAGTCAAAAGAGCCCACGAATTATTCCTTCTTATACATCTGCAAGAGTAGGCTAAGATCTTTTATTATCAAATGAAAGTCTTTTTTTCTTTTGAAGAAGCCTTTTTTATAAAGCAGTATTCTAAAAAGACTTATTCTCATTAAAATATTTAAAACGGCGGGAAAACCGCCGCTATTAAAAAAATCAGAAATTGCCCATTGTTGTCATGATATCGATCAAGCTATTTTTTATTTTCTGAAGATTCTGATTTTATAGGCATATTTGTAGGCATAGTAGAATTATTCAAATTAAGTGTTTCAGACATCTCTTTTTTCACATTTTCTACAAGATCCCGCATAAGAGCAGTACGCCATATATCAAATGCTGAATAAGAATCACGTGCAATATTGGGGACTTCTGTCAAAAACTTTTTACCGGTATCAGAATTATAAAATGTTGTTATCGCATCAAGCTCTTTTTGAGTAAAATATTTTGCATATACGTGAGCAATCTCTTTTTCTAGATCAGAGCGCCTTTTAATTAAAGCAAGCGCCTGCTTATCAACAATATCAGAAATAGCTGTTGCCAAATTCGGATCATCGCTAATCAGTTCATTTTTGAAATCATGGACCGCATTTGGTAAAAAGCTATCAAATTGATCCGTTGCATGAATAGCTCTGATTGCCTTTCGCGCTGAATCTAAATGTTGATCACTCACACCTTGTGCATAAGCCATGCCAACATTCACAACAAAAATAGCAATTGCACTAAAATATACGACAAAACGCTGAAAAGAAAATATTATTTTCATTTAATGATTACCCCGATCGCTAATTATAATTTTAATTCGTTATTCTACCTAAAATCTTTAAGACCCTTTTTTACTGTGCTAACATATCATCATGTAAATGCCTTTTCTAAAAATCAAACGGTTCTAAAACTTTTATTTGACCATCAGCCATAGCGACAATTGCACGTGAAGCCAACCCCAAAAAAAGGCCATGCTCAACAACACCAGGAATAGCAAGAAGTGCATCCGATAATGGTTTTGGTTGCAAAATGCAGCCCCAAAATGCATCAAGAATAAAATGGCCACCATCTGTTTCAAAAGGATTTTTTCCATTCATTCGCAATGCAATTTTTCCAGAAAGCCCTAAATCATCAGCGACTTTTTCAATGGCTCTGCATGTTGTGTGGATACCAAATGGATTAACTTCAATTGGTAGTGCAAAAGCACCAAGTCTTTTTACCACCTTTGTTTCATCCGCAATGACAAGCATTGCACGAGATGCCGACGCTACAATTTTTTCATACAACAATGCTCCCCCTCCCCCTTTAATGAGCATCATCTCAGGACCAATTTCATCTGCTCCGTCAATATCAAGATCCAGCTCAGGTATTTGTTCTAAAGTGCTAACAGGCACTCCAAACTTATGACAGAGTTGTTCAGAATATTTTGAAGTAGCAACACCAGTCACCCGCAAACCATCCGCAACACGCTCACCTAGAAGATGAATAAATTCATTGACTGTCGAACCAGATCCGATACCAAGCCGCATACCATCTTCAACAAACTCAAGCGCTTTAATAGCTGCCATTTTTTTTAACTGCTGAACATTCATGAATGACTTTGCCTTCTATCCGTATAAGCAGCATTTATCACCCCTATTACCACCGATAATAATGATAATAAAAGATAACCTCTTGACGCAATCTATTTAAATTGACCATCATCTCTTGCTTGAAGAGATGTTACTCGTTATAGAAATATATGATAAGAATAAAATAGAATAATCAACAATTATCTTTTTTATTTCTTTGAGAATATTTGTTAGCATTTTTCTCATTCAATAAGAATTTTTGATTTATTTTGTGCTATCAATAGGATGCACAAAGATGCACATATCAATTTTTTTGAAAAAATTAAAATGATCAGATATAAAAAATCATCTATTTCTAGAAAACTGTAGATTATTATCTCATTTCAATAACGTTGATAAACTTACCAATTTAAATACCGTAAAATATTATGAGAAAAGTCTTCTGTTATTTTTTGTTTTGTCATTATCCAAATGTGAAGCAAAATATGACTGATTATATGTTTTTATGAATGCTGTCTGTGCATATTCCATGGTCTATGAAACCCTAGCGAAGACCAAATAATATCTCCACCTTTGGTCATCATAACGCTTCCTCGTGATAACAATTGTTGAGGTATAAATACTATTTTTGCCTTCTTGTAACAAGTTGGATTATGCATCACAAATGTCTGAATGAGAATATCTGCCTCTACACATTGATCTGTTTCTCTCTGTAAAACGATCACTTTTAATCCATTATCCAATAAAGATGTACATACATGATAATCACAAATAAATTGTCCGTGTAACGAAGGACCATATTTTGTTGGTTTAATCGTTTCATTCACACGAAATGACTTTTTCCATATGGATGTCGTGAACTTAGAAATATGGTAACGATCAATATATAATTTTTTATCATGAATAACGCCCACGAGGCGCATATTATCTGCTATAATCAGTTGTACAGGTGAATGCAATACACAAATAGAAACACCTGCCAAAATAAACAAACTAAAAAAGAGCCGGATGGGTGTTTTGCAAAAAGTCAGTCCAACCAAGCCTATGCTCAATAAAACTAACGCTGATAACGGCATAAAACCAGGATTCAAATCAGGAGAAATAGCCTTGATAGCATGTGCAATCTTTATTACAAGATCAACTCCAAAACCCATAATTTGAAGAGGAAGCCATTCGAATCCTCCTAACATTGCAAGAACTGCGATTAATCCAAAGGGAATGACAAAAATTGAGATGACAGGCAAAGCAAAGGCATTACTGATAATGCTCAAAGATGCCATATTAGAAAAATGATAAGCAGCATAAATTCCACTTGCACTCCCTGCAACAAAGGAAGAAGCACATGTTGAAAGAATCGATAAGAAAACAAAATTTATCACTCCCCCTCCAACATAAGAGGGAGTTGTTTTTCTTTTACGAAAAAATGATCTTCCACTCCACCAATCAAAAAAAGCGATCAAAGCAGCAGTCGCAGAAAAGGACATTTGAAAGCTAGGACCTAATATTTCATGGGGTGTCATCGCCAGAGTTATCAACCCTGCAATGGAAAAATTACGCATTGTTATAGCAGAGCGATTACACAATATAGCAACCAACATAACAGCAATCATCACAAAACTTCTTTGCGCTGATATTGCTAAGCCCGACAATAACAAATAAAAAGCTGTTATCATAAAAGCAACGATAGCAGCAAATTTTTTACTGGAATAATAGGAAGAAAAAACTGGAAAAAATGCTAAAAAACTACGGATACTCAAAAGAACTATGCCGCTTAACAACGCCATATGTAAACCTGATATTGATAAAATATGAGCTAATCCAGCTGTACGTAATGCTTCATTTGTCTCATTTGAAATACCAGCACGCTGCCCTGTTATGAGGGCAGCTGCAACACTCCCCTTTTCTCCTTCAAGGGCTATACGGATTCTTTGTGTCATCTTCGTGCGTAAATTTTCAATTTTCTGTAGAATGATAGCGAATATTCCATCAGGCTGCGAAACGGATATTTTTCTTGGTTTTCCTAAATAAACGCCTTGTGCTCCAATTCTTTTAAAATAATTATGAAAACTAAAATCGTAGCCTCCTGGACGCACCGGCCCAGAGAATGCACGAATCTTAACTTTTCCATGCAATCCATCACCAATCGCTAAGCCAGATGGCAAATATCTTGCCGATAAACGAACACGATGAAGACTATGGCGTAATACGGGATTTTCTGTATTCAAAATATCCAAAACTAAACGAAATCCTCCTTTGGCACCTGACTCAATAGAAACAATTCTTCCCGTCAATGTAGTGACAATGTCACTGCTTAGCATGGGTGTTGCAATACGCCACGTTTCTATTTTTGCCGCTAAAGCACCCAATATAATACAAAACAGAAACCCCACGGGAATCGATATTTTTCGATAAAAACGTGCTACATAGAATATTCCCAGAAAAATACTGACCAACGCCCCCAATTGTCCCCAACTTGGTTCCCACTCTAAATGAAAATAGAAAATGATTCCTAGGGCAAAAAAGACTAAAATCAGCGAAAAAAGGATACCAAAAGAAACTTCTTTATTAATACAATCTTCTAACCATTTGCGAAAAAAAATGATTACTTCTTTTAAGAGTGTCAATAAAAAAAGTTTTTGTTGATTATAGCTACTGTTCTTTGCATCATCATACCTAGAAAAAACACTCTGCCCTATCTGACATGGCTTTTTTCTTTCTGTAACAGATTTTTCGGATAAACCCTCTTTACTTTTATAAAACATCAGTCCCCCACTTTAACTCGCAATACGGCTATTGCACGCCCCATCACTTATGCTAACATGACTTTTCTATAAAATTCCATAAGTAATATCTTAGTTTAAAGGAAAATATTCGTGTCTGTTATTACTCGTTTTGCCCCTTCACCCACTGGCTTCCTTCACATTGGTGGTGCTCGTACTGCTCTTTTTAATTGGCTTTATGCAAAACATACCGGTGGAAAAATGCTTTTACGAATTGAAGATACAGACCGAGAGCGTTCAACCGAAGCAGCTGTAAAAGCCATTATAGATGGCTTGCACTGGATGGGTCTTAGTTATGATGGCGCCCCTATTTCGCAATTCGAACGTGCAGAACGTCACCGCCAAATCGCTGAACAGTTGGTCAAGAATGGCAAAGCATATTATTGTTATGCTTCACCTGAGGAGTTAGCTGAAATGCGTGAAAAAGCCCGTTCAGAAGGGCGCCCACCACGTTATGATGGACGTTGGCGTGACCGTGATAGTTCTGAAGCTCCTAAAGGTGTTAAGCCTGTTATTCGCATCAAAGCCCCTCAAGATGGAGAAACGATTGTACATGATCGTGTTCAAGGTGATGTCCGTTTTCCTAATAAAGATCTCGATGACTTCATTATTTTGCGTTCTGATGGTTCGCCTACCTATATGCATGCTGTTGTCGTTGATGATCATGATATGGGCATCACACATATTATACGTGGTGACGATCATCTTACCAACGCAGCCCGACAAACGATTATCTTTAAAGCAATGGGATGGGACATTCCTGTTATGGCCCATATTCCTCTTATCCATGGTGAAAACGGTGCAAAATTATCAAAGCGACATGGTGCGCTCGGTGTTGATGCCTACCGAACAATGGGATATCTTCCTGCTGCTTTGCGCAATTACCTTGTCCGTTTAGGTTGGAGTCATGGTGATGACGAACTGATGTCACTTAAAGATATGATTTCTTGGTTTGATATTGAGGATATTAACAAAGGTGCTGCTCGTTTTGATCTCAAAAAGCTCGATTCCATCAACGGACACTATATGCGTATGAGTAATGATCAAGAACTTTTTGATGCCGCTCTTAATATTCTACCAGAAACCGATAGGGGAGCACAAATTATTGAAAGACTTGATGAAAAACGCCGTGTTCAATTTTTAAAAGCAATCCCGCATTTGAAAGAACGTTCAAAAACACTGTGCGAACTGATTGACAATGCCTCCTTCATTTTTACGCAACGACCTTTACAACTTGATGAAAAAGCTCAAATGCTCTTAGATAAAAATGGACGAACCATTTTAAACGATCTTTATCTTGCTCTGAAAGCGTGCCCCTCTTGGGATACAAAAACTCTAGATGAAACACTTCGCTCTTTTGTCCAAACACAGAATCTCAAATTTGGATCTATCGCCCAACCACTTCGCGCAGCTCTTACAGGATGTGCAACATCACCAGGTGTTTTGGATATTCTTATTTTATTAGGACGCAATGAATCCCTTCATCGCATCAAGGACCAACTTATCACAACAATATGCCCATGATGTGCACTGAGTATATTTCCTCAAATAAGGATCTATACAGATATCTCAACGCGCCCTAAAAGAGTTTTTTATGTTATATCATTGAAATACATTTCTTATTGAGTAATAATGATCAATAAGGAAATATTTTTAGATTGCATGTACTCACTTTTAGAGGCAATCTACCCTTAAATAAGTAAGAAAAGCTTCAGTTATACATCCCCCACTCTGATGAAGCAGAGTCTTAATTTTTAGAAGTGAAGGATCTGAAAGGAATACCGAATGTCTGAGAATAACGCATATATTATTGTGAATGATAAAAAAGTAGAGCTTCCCTTGCGTAAAGGCACGAGTGGACCTGAAGTCATTGAAATTGCTTCTCTCTATAAAAAAACCGATATTTTTACTTATGATCCTGGTTTTACTTCAACAGCTTCTTGTGAATCAAAAATTACTTATATCGATGGTGATAAAGGCATATTGCTTTATCGTGGTTATCCTATTGATCAATTGGCTGAAAAAGGAGACTTTCTCGAAAGTTGTTATCTTTTACTTTATGGTGAACTCCCAACACAGCAAGAAAAAAATGAATTTGATCGATGTATTATGCAGCATACCATGGTCCACGAACAATTTGCACGCTTCTTCCATGGCTTCCGTCGTGATTCTCATCCTATGGCCGTCATGGTTGCCTGCCTTGGCGCTATGTCTGCGTTCTATCACGACTCTATTGATATTACAGATCCTCACCAGAGAATGATTGCTTCTGTTCGTCTTATCTCAAAAGTTCCAACGCTTGCTGCTATGGCCTATAAATACAGTATTGGACAAGCATTTGTTTATCCACGTAATGATCTTAGTTATGCTGCAAATTTCCTCCATATGTGTTTTGCTGTTCCTTGTGAAGAATATAAAACAAACCCTGTGCTTGCTCGGGCGGTGGATCAAATATTTACCCTTCATGCAGATCATGAACAAAATGCTTCTACATCTACGGTACGTCTTGCTGGATCCTCAGGTGCTAATCCGTTTGCCTGTATTGCAGCAGGTGTTGCATGCCTTTGGGGACCAGCACATGGTGGTGCCAATGAAGCATGCCTAAAAATGCTACAAGAAATAGGTTCTATTAAAAGAATTCCTGAATTTATTGCACGTGCAAAAGATAAAAATGATCCTTTCCGCCTTATGGGCTTTGGGCACCGTGTCTATAAAAATTATGATCCACGTGCAAAAATCATGCAAAAAACCTGTCATAAAGTTTTAAAAGAACTCAACATTCAAGATGACCCTCTTCTTGATATTGCAATAGAGCTTGAAAGAATTGCCTTAAGTGATGAATATTTTATTGAGAAAAAGCTTTATCCCAATGTTGATTTCTATTCCGGCATTACATTAAAAGCTCTAGGTTTTCCAACTGAAATGTTTACTGTCCTTTTTGCATTGGCGCGCAGTGTCGGGTGGGTGGCACAATGGAAAGAAATGATTGAAGACCCTGCACAAAAAATTGGTCGTCCTCGACAACTCTACACAGGCTATGCTATGCGTGACTATGTTCCTATAGATGAACGTGCAAATTAAAAAAAGAAATCAATAAAGCTTCAATTTACTGAAGCTTTATTGAGAGTAATCAAAAAACATCCTTTAAAAATTTTTATAAAACGTGATTTTAAAACTCTTTCTACAGAGATAACATCATCATAAAAATTTACTAAAAAATTCTAAGTTTTAGCTCTGTAAAGAAATTGAGAATACTCTTCTGCAAATTAGCCAAATATTTAGCAAAAAGAAATTGAAAATTTTACCTTATAATCCTCATTATCTTTAATGGAAATGTATTCCCTATCATTCCCCCATGTTTAAAAGCCTTATTACATATTAAAATCTAGCAATGTCAGAATTTTTCTTTCTATCTTCTTCAGATAAAATTGCAAAAAGCTTACATTAAGTGCTTCTCTAATTAGAATAAAAACACTTTTACATTTTGTTCTGTTAAAAGCTGAAATTTTCTTTGTATTTAAGTTGATAGTTTTTCTTTTAAAGATAAATTATTGATTTTTAAATAAAATTATTAAAAATTACCCTATAATCAATAAGAGGTGACTTTCTTTCCTGTATTTTTTATTCCCATACTTGATAAAAAGAAATTATTTTTTTGATAATGATATTCAGCATAATGATAGCAAAATGAACATAGATAAATTTTTTACATTGCTCCAAAAGAGCTTACAGATTATAAAAATTCATGATGGTTTCATATTTGCCAGCTTATCTAATAGGAGAACATAATGAAATTATTAGCAGGAGCTCTTATAATAAGCGCGACACTGTTTACCCTATCGGCCAATTCTCAAACGCTGAAAATTGCAAGCGATGCTTCTTATCCGCCATTTAGTTATATTGACTCAAATAACAAACTGCAAGGGTTTGATATTGATATATCTTATGCGCTTTGTAAAAAAATGAATGTTGAATGTACTATTGTCACACAAGACTTTGAGGGGATGATTCCCGGTCTTCTTGCCAAAAAATATGATGCTATCGTTTCTTCCCTTTCTCCTACAAAAGAGCGCTTACAAAAAATTGATTTTACAGATCCTTACTACAACACAGCACTCGCTGTTATCGTTACCAAAAATTCGGAAATTAAAGAAATCTCAACACAAGCCTTTAGAGGTAAAAACCTTGGTGTACAATCAAATACAACACAAGCTGCATATGCGGAAGATCATTATGCCTCTGAAGGAGTTAATATCAAACTTTATCCTACAGCAACAGAAGTTAATCGTGATCTTTTAAGCCATCGGCTTGATATCATCATCTTTGATAAATTAAAAGCATTAAATTGGCTTGAAAATGAAGGAAAAGACTGCTGTCTCCTCTTGGGAACTCTAGAAGAAACAAATTTTCCTATTGCAATTGCACTCCGTCAAAATAATAATGATCTTAAAAACAGTTTTAATAAAGCAATAGAAGAAATCCGCGCCGATGGAACCTATGAGAAAATTATGAGAAAATATTTTACTTTCGATATCAATTAGATAGTACTATGAATTAAAACTCAATCTGTATATTTAAGGGGTATCTTTAACTCTTTATTGAACATGCAGGTATAATTGGAAATTCGGCATTTTTATAAGAAAATTTACATTTATCAAAATAACTTTTAATTGCTCCTTGAGATCTAAACATTTTGTAGAATCTAATGACAACAATAAGGTTGTATTTTTACCGTATCAAAATCTAATTTTTTTATGTTCAAATTTAATAGCCTTATTTTCAAGAAAAATCCTCAGTTTTTACTCATGAAATGATTCAAATCAATCATTTCGTGAAAATTAAGCTATCATACAAGCAATAAGATATTTATTCTTTTTTTATCAATAATGCCCAACATAATGATCTAAAATAAACATCAATAAATTTTTGAATTGCTCCCAAAAAGCTTACAGATTATAAAAACATAATGATTTCATATTGCCCGCTTATCCAATAGGAGAACATCATGAAACTATTAGCAGGAGCTCTTATAATAAGCGCCGCACTATTCACCCAATTGGCTGATGCGAAAACATTAAAAATTGCGAGTGAAGGCACCTATCCTCCCTTCAGTTATATTGACTCAAATAATAAATTGCAGGGACTTGATATTGATATATCTTATGCACTTTGTAAAAAAATGAATGTTGAGTGTACTATTGTTACACAAGACTTCGAGGGAATGATCCCTGGACTTATTGCAAAAAAATATGATGCTATCATTGCTTCCCTCTCTCTCACACAAGAGCGTTTACAAAAAATTGACTTTACAGATCCTTACTACGATACAGCACTGGCTGTTATTGTTACCAAAGCTTCGGGAATTAAAGAAATCTCGACAAAAGACTTTAGAGGTAAAAATCTTGGTGTGCAATCAAATACAACACAAGCTTTCTATGCAGAAGATCATTTTGCCTCTGAAGAGGTGAAAATAAAACTCTATCCTTCCACAATAGAAGTGAATCGTGATCTTTTAAATCATCGACTTGATGTGATCATTGTTGATAAATTACAAGCATTAAATTGGCTTAAAAATGAAGGAAAAGATTGTTGTCTCCTCTTGGGAACTCTAGAAGAAACAAGATTTCCTGTTGCAATTGCAGTCCGTCAAAATAATAATGATCTTAAAAATAAGTTCAATGAAGCTATAAAAGAAATCCGTTTGGATGGAACTTATGAAAAAATTATGAGAAAATATTTTACAAGTGATGTTTATTAAATATCAATATGATATTTTAATGAAACCCGTTGGTTATTGCTAAAAAATATTATCTAACTCTTTCATGAGGAATACAAGAATGATTGAAAATTTAGCATTGCTATCATTTAGCAATGGTGGATGGGGAGCAGTTATACTTTCCAGTGCAGGAATGACTTTGTCATTGGCATTATGTTGTGGACTTCTAGGATTTCCTCTAGGGCTTCTCAATGCAGTGATGATTCGATCCAATATTAAGATGGCCAAAGCTATGGCACGCCTTTTTTCAACGATATTTCGTGGGCTGCCAGAGCTTTTAACTTTGTTTTTAGTTTACTACGGATTACAAAGCCTTATTCAAAATTTATTTGACTATTTTAGTTTTGAAATCATGTTCAGTATCAATGCTTTTGTTGCTGGTGTTCTTGCCCTTAGTATGGTTCTTGCAGCTTTTTCTTGTGAAGTTTGGCTTGGAGCATTTAATATTTTTGATAAAGGTCAATATGAAGCAGCTAAAGCTTTAGGACTTTCACGGTCAACCACATTTTTTCGTATTGTCTTCCCTCAGCTCATCCGAAATGCCTTGCCAGGACTTTCTAATAATTGGCTTACTTTACTGAAAGATACATCCCTTGTTTCTACCATCGCGCTTGTTGACCTCATGCGACAAACGAATCTAGCTGTCGCTGCTACCAATAAACCCATGCTATTTTATTTTGTAGCATGCTTACTCTATTTGTTATTTTCAGCGGTTTTTACTGCAATCTTACGCCATTTGGAAACATACACTCAAATAGGCTATAAAAAGGTGCTAAGTCAATGATTCCTGAGTGGCTTTATTTTCTTTTTAATCCTGATCTTTTAAGTCATTATGGACCCAAATTTATTAATGGCTTTATTGTTACTGTTGAACTTGTTTCTATTTCTTGTTCTCTAGGCCTTTTTCTTGGTATGATTATCGCTTTTGCACGTCTATCAGAGAATACATTTTTACAATATTTTGCAAATGCTTATGTCTATTTTTTCCGTGGCTCTCCTTTATTAGCTCAACTCTTTCTTTTTTATTATGGGCTTGGTTCAATGAACAGTTTTTGGCAACAAGTGGGGCTATGGTGGTTTTTTCAAAACGCGTGGTATTGTTGTCTTTTTATTTTTACACTCAATTCTGCTGCCTATCAATCTGAGATCTTTAAAGGAAGTTTTCTATCCGTAACAACTGGACAACGCGAAGCATCAAAAGCTTTAGGTTTAAGCAACTCTGTCACATTTTTTAGAGTTATTCTTCCACAAGCAATGATTGTAGCATTACGCCCCCTAGGAAATGAGTTGATTTTAATGATTAAATCCAGTGCTGTTGCCTCACTTATTACTGTTTATGATTTAATGGGGGTTGCTAAACTCGCTTATTCACGGACTTTCGATTTTCAAGTTTACGTTTGGGCTGCTCTTATCTATCTCTTTATCGTTGAACTCATTCATCGTTTTATTGTTTTTATCGAGCAGCGCCTCACTCGATATTTACGGTAAATAAAATGATCATAAAAAACTTTACCAAACCAAAATGTTGAATTAATCAAGTTCTTCATCAATGAAAGAATAAAATAAGATGAATTTGAAAAATAATAAATCGATCTCTCCCAGTAAAAACCCTGTGATCTCTATCCAAAATCTAAATAAATGGTATGGAAACTTTCAGGTCCTACATGATATCAACTTTAATGTTCAAGCTGGTGAACATATCGTTATTTGTGGACCATCCGGATCAGGAAAATCAACGTTAATTCGTTGTATTAATCAATTAGAACAAGCACAAAAAGGTTCAATCTGTATCCATAACGTTGATATCCATACTGCACCTATACAACAGCAAAAAAATGTTCTTCGTAAGATAGGAATGGTCTTTCAGAACTTTAATTTATTTCCCCACATGAGCGTTATACAAAATTGTATTTTAGCACCTATGACCGTTCAAGGGCTTTCCAAACAACAAGCACAAGAACGGGCAATTCGTTACTTAACGCATGTTGGTATTGAAAAACACTGTGAAAAATATCCTTTACAACTTTCTGGTGGGCAACAACAACGTGTTGCGATTGCCCGTGCACTTTGTATGGAACCCGAAGTCATGCTTTTTGATGAACCAACCTCTGCTCTTGATCCAGAAAGTGTGGGAGAAGTTTTGGAAGTGATGGCTCGATTAGCCGATACAGGGATCACAATGCTTTGTGTTACCCATGAAATGGGCTTCGCACGTAAAGTCTCAGAAAGAATACTCTTTCTAGAAAATGGAAAAATTGTTGAAGATGCAGCCTCTGAAGAATTTTTTACCAATCCTAAAAGCCAACGTGCTTGTAATTTTCTTGCTAAAATTAAATATTAATCATTAAAATATTGCTTTATTTATACAATTTTATTCCTGCTTTTTAAAAGAGTGATAATTGTTTGTGCGCCAACAACCCCCGATGGTACTTCAGTTTTCATTTTCTGTTCTACCATCTCAAAGGAATCAAGTTGTGCCTGTCGCAATAAAGGATTAGCCAAAAGTTGTTCTACCTGTCTTGCTAACATGCCAGGACGGATTAATTCATTCAAATATTCCGAAACAATAGGCTTATCAGCAATAATATTTGGAAGAGCAGCACTCCATAACATCATTTTAGGAAAAATAAATAATTTAGAAAAGAAATCAAGTTTATAGCAAAGAACCATAGGAACTTTTGCTAAGGCTAATTCAAGTGAAACAGTTCCATGTGCAGCAAGAGCAACATTTGCTTGTGCAAAAGCACGCCATTTTTCATCTTCACCAACTACAATTTCTATCTTGCTTTTCCAGCCCTGCACAAAGTCCCGGATTCTATCTACCAAATGAGGTAAGGTTGGTAAAATAATACGTAAATGAGGAATACGTTGTACAAGAATCTCTACTGTTTCTCGAAAAATAGGCATTAAGGAACGAATTTCTGAATTGCGTGATCCTGGCAAAATAACTAATGTAGGCGATAATGTTTGTGTATCGATCAAATTTCTTTGTTCTAATTGGCTTTTTTTTCTGACTGAACTCTCAAAAGGGGAGGATATGTCAAAAGACGATGTCCAACATAAGTCGTGGCAGGGCCTCCCAAATCTTGCATAATCTTTTCTTCAAAAGGAAAAACCGCTAAAACATGATCAACAAATCCACACATAGCTTTTGCACGCTCTGGCCTCCATGCCCAAACGGTTGGTGCAATATATTTAATGATAGGAATAGAAGGCGCTAAAGCACGTACCTTTTTTGCAATACGATGCGTGAAATCAGGACTATCAATAATAATTAAACAATCAGGTTGTTCTTGTGCAATAAATTTGGATAAATTGCGAATATGTAGCAACAACAATGGTAGTTTTTTCAACACCTCCTTTAAACCTATTAAAGCAATATCATGGGAATCAAAAAAGCTTTTTAAGCCTAATGCCTTTAAATGGCTCCCCCCAACACCAATCAAATGAATATTGCATCCTATCTGTTGTGATAAACAAGAAATTAGATCGGCCCCAAGTAAATCACCAGATTCCTCACCTGAAACCACTGCAATCTTTAAGAAACAATTATTCATGACCAAACTTTTCAAATGTCTCTATAAATAAAGAATATTTGTTGGCTTTTTCTATTGTTGTTTTCACTGATAATATTAGACTTCTATTTGCCTCCACCGCAACACCAGATAAACCACTCTTTGCAATATTCATTATTGTCGCGGGCCCAATTGATGGCAAATCAACGCGATTATCCTGTTGTGGTTTTGCGCATTTTACAAGAATGCCACCTTTAAGGGGAATTTGCCCTCTTTCTCGCATTTCACAAATACGCCACAACATATTATCAGTTCCCTCAGCGCCCTCTAGAGCAACCACCCTTCCTTGGACAACGACAACGGCTTGCCCGATATCTAATTGACCTAAAAGCTTTGCTGCTTCTACTGCTAAAAAAATATCTTTTTTCTCTTTTGGAGTAGCGCGCCGTACTGTTAAATTAAATTCTATGGGAGCTAAAAGATCTGGGACTATTTCGTGAGCACCAATAACACAAAAACCGTGTGCTTCAATAACCTGTATAAAAGCTTTTAATAACGCATCATCTCCCCTCTTCAAAGCTCCGATTAACTTAGGAAGAGCTAAAAATGTTGTCCAGTCCAGTCGCAATTGTTTAAGAAGTGGACGCTTTTTCACACCACCTGCCAAAACAACATTATATACACCAGCCTCTTTTAAAATTTTAACGAGTCGTGCTAACTCTACAATTGATAGCTCGCAATGCTCATAGCGATAAAGAACAGAATCTGCCTCACCATGCAAAAGTACAAGAAAAGGATTTTCTCCATTCTTCTCAAGAGTCTGCGCAACAGTAATCGGTAGAACACCATTTCCTGCTATAATAGCAGTACGGCCGGAAAGAAAACTTCTGGCTCCCCAAATAGGCATTTTTAATCCTTATGTTCTTTTATTCTAACACCTTCAAATTTTGGTGTGCAATAAAAACGCTTTCCTTCTTCTTTAATAAAATTAACAACTTCAGAAACAGACTGAGAAGAAGAATAGAAAGAAGCAACATCACTGACACGCTCTTTAAATGGTTTGCTATGATCAAAAAGCATAGCAACCGCATGACGGAGTGCATGAATATCTTGACGCTCAAGTCCTGCACGCTTCATGCCAATAATATTGAGTCCAGCAAGTTTTGCCTGCACACCAACAGCTGTTCCATAAGGTATCAGATCACCAACCAGTGCAGATACGCCGCCGATAAATGCATGATGTCCAACACGAACAAATTGATGAACAGCAGCACCACCACCAATAATCACATAATCACCAATAGTAACATGACCAGCAATCATTGCGTTATTGGCAAATGTTACATGATTGCCTACATAACAATCGTGAGCGATATGCGCATAACAAAAAAATTGGCAATTATCACCAACAACTGTCATTCCTACACTCGAATCGGACCCCCTATGCATTGTTACACCTTCACGAATCGTACAATTCTTACCAATAAAAAGAGTTGTAGCCCCTCCTTTATGTTTATTATTTTGCGGATCTGCCCCCAAAACGGCATGAGAAAATACTTTACTCTTGGCTCCTAACGTTGTCTTTCCCATTATTACAACATGACTTGTCAAACTACATTCATCACCAATAACAGCCTCTGAACTAATATGGCAAAATGGTCCAACGCGTACATTCTCACCAAGCTGCGCTCCCTTCTCCACAAGAGCAGTTGGATGGATTTTCGTACCGGACATTTTTAAATCCCCATCAAATATCGTTTATTCTTTTTCAACAATCATCGCAGCAATTTCTGCTTCAGCGACGCGGACATCTTCTACTTTTGCAACACATGAAAAACGTCTCATACCAGATCTTTTTTTCAAAAGCTGAACATGAATCTTGAGCTGATCACCAGGCATAACCGGCTTACGAAATTTCGCATTATCAACCGTCATAAGGTAAACTAAATTTGTTTGCTTATTGCCTAAATTTAAAAGTGCTATTGCTCCTGCCGTTTGTGCCATAGCTTCTAAAATCAAAACTCCAGGCATAACAGGCTTTGAGGGAAAATGTCCCATAAAATGTGGCTCGTTAATCGTTATATTTTTAATACCAATCGCTTCTTGTTCACCATCAATATCAACGATACGATCAATTAATAAAAATGGATAACGGTGCGGTAATATTGATAATAGTTTTTCAATATCGACAGCCTCTAAGTTTTTAGTTTTTTCACTGCTGATCATATCAGCGTTTCTCCTTTTTAACTTTTCCCATACTGCGCAATGCCGCTACTTCACGAAACCATTGTTTAAATGGTCGCGCTGGACTACCTCCCCATTTTTCGCCATCCGGAATGTCATTCATAACACCACTACGAGCAGCAATCTGAACAGATTTACCTATTATGATGTGATCCGCTACTCCCACACTTCCGCCAAGCTGAGACATATCCCCTATAGATGTACTTCCCGCAATGCCACATTGAGCGGCAATAAGACAATAGCGTCCAATTTTGACATTGTGGGCAATTTGTACAAGATTATCAATCTTGCTTCCTTCACCAATAACAGTATCTTGAAATGTTCCACGATCAATTGTCGTGTTCGCACCAACTTCTACACCATCCTCAATAATAACGCGACCAAGCTGTGGAATTTTCTCGATTCCAGAAACGCCCCCAACATAACCAAAACCATCTTGCCCAATGCAAACACCAGGATAAAGCTGAACCTTATCACCTATTATAGAACACTGAACTGTTACCTTAGGAGCAATATAGCAGTCACATCCAATACGGCAATTTTCACCGATAACAGCTGTGGATGAAATAAGAGTTCCTGCACCAATCTCAACATTTTTACCAATAACAGCTCCCGCTTCAATACACACATCATGTGCCAACTTAGCCGTTGGATGAATATGCGCATGCGATGAAATCCCCTTCTGCCCCAACCAAGGCATTGGCTTGACAGAATCTGGAAACAAAATACGACCAATCTGAGCAAAGTCACGCTGTGGTGTGGATGTCACCAAAATTGCCATAGTTTCGGGAACTTTAAAAACAATCTCATTCGTACACAAAACAGCAACAGCAGAACTGTCCAGTAAAGCATCAGAAAACTTCCGATGCTCTACAAAAACAAGCGAACCTTCCACAGCACTCTCAAGTGAAGAAAGAGTATTGATAACTTTATGAGAAAACTCTGGATTAAGAAGCTTTGCACCCGTCAACTCAGCAGCATTTGCAACTGTCAATCGTCGGGACGGCGTAAAAAAAAATGTATCCGCCATCAAAACACTTTCTCTCCCAGCTTAAGCTATTCTCTTCAAGTTTTTCCTTCTTAAAATCGCTCAAATCAGAACTTCGTAGAAATACCAAAGTTCAATTGTTGCAAACGATCACCTTCCTGCTTCGTTATTGGCCAAGCATAATCAAAACGCAAAGGACCAAACGGAGAATCCCACATCAAACTCACACCTGCAGATGAACGCCAAGCACTTTTGGTATTGGTAACAGACGGTTCACCCTTAAAAACGGCTTTATAATTATTGCCATAAAGCGTGGCAATATCCGCAAATAAAGCACCGCGCAACCCAAATCCTTCAGGCACGACAGGGATAGGGAACTGTACTTCAGCAGTCGCATTCATATATGTCGTTCCCCCCAAGAAATAAACCTCACCCTTACTGGAAACCTGACGCGGACCTATTCCATTATATTTGAACCCTCGAATCATATCAGAATTTACTTTAAACATATCGAAAATACGAACACCATCTCGGCCCATTCCGTGGATATAACCACCCCCAAAGGAAAGCAAACCAACGATATCCTTCTGGTCAGAAAGAGTCTTGTACATCATCGCCTTACCCGTGGTCTTCAAGAACTTTGCACTCCCACCAAGCCCTGCATATTCCTGAAGCAGATGCACGTACCACCCATCATGGGGGGATCTCATATCATCAATCGTATTATAGGTGAAACCATAACTAATTGATGAACGTTTCCAAGGGCTGTGTTTTGCAGCTTGAACAATCGCACCAGAATATTTCCCATATAATTCTATTATATCACTCTCTTTGTCAAAATCATACTCTCCGCCAAAATCATATTCTTCCTGCACATAAGAATAAGCTACATTAGCAGATAATTGATTATTAATAGGTAACGAAAACCGCAGCGATCCACCTGTCTGCCGTACATCATAGGCTTTATCAGCACGATAAGTACTACGAAAAACATCAACACCAGCAGATAAACGATACCCTAAGAAATAAGGATCAACAAATGATAAATTATAATTACGAGATTTTTCTTGCCCCGCACCTAATCCTAAACGAACATATTGACCACGTCCCCCAAGATTACGTTCAGTAACAGAAACTTCAAGTGACATACCAGGACTTGTTCCCCCTGTTGTATACCCTCCAGAAAGAGAAAGATCTCCTGTTGAAGCTTCAACGACATCTATTACCAAAACAACTTGGTCAGATTGATCTGTAGGAACCATTGAAATATTAACGGCTTTGAAGAAACCTAAACTTTCTAGACGACGTTTTGCCCGCTGTAATAAAGTTTGATTGTAAGCATCTCCTTCGTTTAAATCAATCTCACGGCGAATGACGTAATCACGCGTTTTCTCATTGCCACGTATATCAATACGTTGAATATAAGCACGTGTACCCCGTTCAATATTATATAAAATTGAAATTGTATGATTTGCTAAATTACGATTTCCCCGCGGTTCAACTTTAGCAAAAGCATATCCCGAATCAGCAACTTTGTTATTAATAGTTGCAACAGACTGTTCAATATCTTCTGCACTATAAACATTACCTGGCTGGGTTTTAAGCATCCTTTTCACAGATTGAACGTCAATTCCATCAACATCACTTTCAACCTGAATATCGCTAATTTTATAGAGCGCACCCTCATCAAGAACGAAAGAAATTTTATACGTATTGCTTGCTGCATCAAAAGTTGCTTTAGAAGAGACTACACGAAAATCTGCATAACCACGGTTATAATAAAAGCGACGTAAAGCTTCTTCATCAACAGCGAGGCGCTCTTCACTGTAAACATCACCTCCCAACAACTTCGAAAAAATTCCTGAAGTTTTTGTTGAAATCACATCACGCAAACGACGACTTCCAAAGACATTATTTCCCTTAAAAGTGATATCACCAATCTTTGTTTTTTTCCCTTCAACGACATTAAATACCACATTAACCCGCCCTTTTCCAAGGTTAATCGTTTGAACGTTAACAGTGATATTATTACGACCAAGAGTTTTATAAGCCTCACGAATTGTATTTATATCAGCAGAAAGCTTAGCAGAATTAAAAGGCTCATTCGGTTTTAAAGAAATAAACCGCTTAAGATCTGGGTCTTTAAAAGATTTATTTCCTTGAAACAATATTTGATTGACAACCTCATATTCTTTTACGAATACAACCAATTTATCACCCACCGGATTTATTTTAACATCATAAAATAAACCCAATTCGAAAAGGTTCTTCACAGCACTATCAACATCACCACTGGAAACACCTTGCCCAACCTTAATCCCCATATTGTCTCGAATCGCCTGAGAACTTACAAACTTATTCCCACGAACCTCAATAGAGCGGACTACAGACGCTTGTATTTCTCCGACCGCAGCAATTGACATAAAAACCGTTGCTGGGGCAAACATCCCCATCTTTAACACCAATACAGATGCTGCATTTAAAAACTTTGAATTCGTAGTCATTGGCTTTTTTACCTTACTCTCGTTCCTTGGACATGATGCCTTAAAAGCTAACTGCCATAACAACCTTTTTACAGCGAGACTTTTCATTCCTTAATTACTCATTATAATGTACAACGCCACAACATTTTGTAGACATGGTAAACAACCTTCAATTTGTTTTTGCTATTATTACTTAATTTATAAAGCGTTTTCCATAATTTAATTAGCTAAACCAACAAAAATAATCATTAAAAAAGACAAAGATCATAAAAAGGAGAAGAATGGAAAAACCTAAACGAAAAACGATTCCCTGAATTTTAGCAGATATTTTCCTCCCAGTAATGACCTCAATGACATGCAATAAAAGATGCCCACCGTCAAGCGGTAGAATCGGAAAAAGGTTAATAAGCCCAACACTTATTGAAAGAAAAGCTGCCAAATTCAACAAAGAGATAAAACCTGTCTCGCTCACTTTCCAAGCAATTTTAACGGTTTTAGAAGGTCCACTTAGCCGACAACGATCCTCTTTGCCTCCTATTAAACGACTCATAAAAAGAACGGTTTGAGTGGCGATAAACACAGTACGGTCTGACGCTTTTCTTACAGCTGTTACAAAACCATAGCGAATATGTTTTATATAAGTTGGATCTAAACGTGCAGGATTATTTAAATCAACAGGAACACCTACACCTATCATAGCACTTCGTGTTCGATTACCAAATCCATCATCTCGCTCAACGACTTTCGGGGTAATCATCGTTGTAAAGACTCGCCCCATGCGTTCTATTTTAAACTCTATGGGTTCTCTTCCGTGAAAAGCTACATAATTCATCAAATCTTCAAAGCTTTCAACCCGTCGTCCATCCATTTCAACAAAACGATCACCTAATTCCAAACCGGATTGAAGAGCAGGGCTATCTTTTACCAAAGAACCAACAACGGGCTCAATGGCTACACGACCATAGATAAAGAAAAAAAATGTTAGAATAACAACAGTAAAAAGGGCATTGAAGAAAGGACCGGCAAAAACAGTTGCTGCTTTTTTCCAAGCATGCGCACTAGCAAATGAACCATCGACAATCAGAGATGATTGGGATGATTCCGTATCGATTTTTTCCTCATCCCCAACAAATTTTACATAACCTCCTAAGGGGATAAGTGCTAAACGCCACTTCGTGCCATGCTTATCTGTATAACTCGCTATTTCTGGTCCAAATCCAAGCGAAAAAATTAACGCCTTAATACCACACCACCGACCAATGAGATAGTGCCCAAATTCGTGCACAAAAATGATAATCATAATGATGAAAAGAATACTCAAACTTCTTAAAAGAAAATCACCCATAGTGACGATATGATTTAAAAGTTCCAAACTATCTTCTCCCAATTAGATCATACTAAAAAGATTAAAAGGCGCATCCATATCAGACATAAATGAACCAATTAAATAAAGAAGAAAAGCTGCCCCTACCAATCCATCTATACGATCCATAAAACCACCATGTCCAGGCAATAAAGAACTAGAATCTTTAACAGAAAACCGTCTTTTGAGCCATGATTGCCCTAAATCACTCAATTGTGAAACAATTGACAAAACAAGTGTAAGGAGTGGCACAAAAAAACTGGCTAAATTTATATCAAAAAATCCAAAAGCAACCCATATACCACCGAAAACTCCGACAAATGTACCACCAAGTGCTCCTGACCATGTTTTATTAGGAGAAAATTGTGGTGCTAATTTAGGGCCCCCTAATGCACGTCCGATAAAATAACCACCGATATCTGTTCCCCACACTATCGTAAATAAGAAAATAACAACTTGGAACCCCAACATTTCATGATCCCGTAGAAAGCATAAAGCAACAACAGGAAAAGATGCATATAAAAAACCACAAAAAACCCAACCACTCTTTTTTATAGATATAATAGCTAACACTGTAGCTAAAACGATTAAAACACAAAAAATCAATGAAGCAGATACACTCAATACTAAAAAAAAGCCAAAGATTAAATAAAAGATACTTGCTAATATTTTTTGTAAAATACACCATTTCTCTTTAGTAATACTCATCCACTCATAAAGAACAAAACCGCCAATACACCATACAAATAAAAAAAAGAAGTTTCCTCCCAACCATGTTAGATACAACGCAATAATGCCAAAAACAAAAGCTGTCAGAATACGATAAACCAAATTAGACAAAACAACATCCAAACAATAAAAATAGAAAATACAAGCTCTAAAATTAACGCAAGAAAAACTCCCCTACGCAGTATTTTTATCTCATACCTGTATAATTTCTCTTATAATTTATCATAAATAATTCAGTCTACTAAGATAGCGCTTATGAAACTAATAATCAATGAAAACAGCTTCAAAAATCTCCGTCAAAATTATAAAATATTTTTTTAATATTTTCTCAATATAAAATGAAAAAGCAGTTACCTCTGCCCCATACAAATTAACTAATATAGGTTTCGTATAAAAACACTTTTCTATCAACTATTCGTCATTAAAAAATGAATTACGCCACATAACATCTGCTTGATCAATTATACTCACATGTTTTATAATGAGAAATAAGAGAAAGGTTAGACTTGTTTTTTTGCATTATATTCTTTCCTCAACCTTCATCTTAGAATATTTGAATAATTTCTAATAATGCTTTCATTATGCATTTTAACAAAGACGTGCTCAACTAAAAACCCGCACCATGCTGTTAAATAGTGTCTCCCAGCAAAGGGCATGATTTATCACGCAGACTAAAAAATTAAAACATCTGCCCTTTCAAATCAGTCTCTCCCATATCAAAATGATAGAACACCTTCCTGCATCACACCTTGCTACCACAGAGCACACCACTCCCCACAATTATCCCTAGAAACAATTTACAGGCTGGGAGTAAATATCCTTTTTCTAGTGACAAAATCGTCTTAAACGTGCATAATTTCAGATTCTTTTACGGCTAAAATTTTATCAATATCAGCAATAGTTTCATCCGTGAGTTTTTGAACTTTTTCAGACAAACTATGGGCTTCATCTTGTCCAATTTCACCATTTTTTTCTAACTTTTTCAAATTGTCCAGACCATCCCGACGAACATGACGTGTAGCAACACGCGCTTGCTCTGCATAGTGATGCGCAATTTTTACAAGTTCTTTACGGCGCTCTTCATTCAATTCAGGCAAAGGAATACGTAGATTCGTACCATCAGTTATGGGATTTAAACCAAGACCAGAATCGCGAATAGCGCGCTCTACAGCTCCGACCATCGTTTTATCCCATACAGAAACAGAAAGCATCCGAGGTTCGGGAACAGAAATATTAGCAACCTGATTTATATGCACAACAGAACCATAAGATTCAACGGTCAACGGTTCTAATAAACTGGCCGATGCACGTCCAGTCCGCAAACCACCTAATTCATGTTTAAAAGCCGTAATGGCACCATCCATGCGACGTTTCAGATCATCCATAATTGATGTAACATTCATATTTCTGTCTCCTTCAATTGTCCTTTGAAGCTTACCCTTATTCCGATACTATTGTAAAGCGTCCTGTTCCATTCAAGACCTTAGCCAAACCGCCTTTTTCATGAATGGAATACACAATAATCGGTACATTGTTCTCACGTGCTAAAGTGACCGCCGTTGAATCCATAACAGATAATCCCCATTGCAAAACTTCAACATGTGTTAATTGGTCAAAACGCTTAGCCGTAGGGTCTATTTTTGGATCTGCTGAATAAATACCATCAACTTGTGTTCCTTTAAGAAGGACATCCGCACCAATTTCTGCTGCACGTAAAGTAGCAGCAGAATCAGTGGTAAAAAATGGATTTCCTGTACCACCTGCAAAAATAACAACTTTTCCCTGATTCATATAAGCTATTGCTTTACGTTGCGAGAAGCTTTCACAAATTTGTGGCATAGCAATCGCAGAGAGTACAACAGTTTCAACCCCTAATTTTGTCAAAGATGTTCGCAATGCTAAAGAGTTAATAGCAGTTGCAAGCATTCCCATATGATCACCTGTCACTCGGTCCCCACCATGCGAAGCAACAGCAACGCCACGAAAAATATTTCCCCCACCGATAACAACCGCAACTTCTATCCCCATTGTGCGCACTTCTGCAATATCAGCGGCAATACGGTCTACAACAGAAACATCAATGCCAAAATTCTGCCCTCCCATAAGAGCTTCACCAGAAGCCTTTAAAAGAATACGTTTATACGGAAGTGCTAATGCCATTCATAATCTCCCCAAAAGCACATTTATTTTCGCTTTTGACACCACGAAGGGCACCACTTTTTTCACGTGACGCCCTCTCAACAATTATATTGTTCCCCTCAGAGATTCTACAACCAACGATATGACTTTAAATCTCTGTTCAAGAGTTTGCAATAACTAGCCTTTTACAGCAGCAGCAACCTCTGCAGCAAAATCAGACTCCTCTTTTTCCACACCTTCACCTAATGCAAAACGAATAAAGCCTGTAATTTTTGCTGGAGCACCAATTGATTTCTCAGCATCCTTTAAAGCGGCCTCAACAGTTATATCAGGATTCATAACAAAAGCTTGAGAAAGCAAAACAACCTCTTCAAAAAACTTACGCATACGTCCTTCTACCATTTTTTCAATGATATTTTCAGGTTTTCCAGACTGACGTGCTTGATCTGAAAAAATTTCTTTTTCTCGCTCAACAGCAGCAGCATCAACATCTTGTGCTGTAAGTGCTAATGGATTGGTTGCCGCAATATGCATCGCGACCTGCCGACCAAAAGCAAGAGCAGCCTCTTTATTTCCTGTTGTTTCAATCGCAACCAAAACACCAAGTTTTCCAAGCCCATCAGCCACACTATTGTGTATATAAGTCGCAACAACACCATTCTCAACAGACAATTTAGCGGAACGACGAAATGTCATATTTTCGCCAATTGTACCAATTGCATCTTTAATCGTAAGCTCTACAGTCTTCTCAGAACCTGGATAAAGAGAAACAGAAACAGATTCAACATCCCCTAGCGTATCTAAGGCAGCAGTTGCTACTTTACGCACGATGTCTTGGAATCCATCATTGCGCGCAACAAAATCTGTTTCAGAATTAATCTCAACCAAAACTGCATGTGAATCTTTTGATACGACTCCGATTAATCCCTCAGCTGCTGTACGACCAGCCTTTTTATCTGCTTTAGCTATTCCTTTTTTACGAAGCCAATCAACAGCAGCTTCCATATCACCATTGGTCTCTGCTAGGGCGGCTTTACAGTCCATCATACCAGCGCCAGATAGTTCTCGAAGTTCTTTTACTTGTGCAGCAGTAATGCTCATATTTGCCTCTTTATTTTATAACAGTGAAAGCGTGCAAAATCCCTCTGCACGCCTATAACTTCTTCTTTAGACAATAAAAGTACCTTAATTAGGCATTTTATATTATTCAGAAACTTCTGAAACTGCATTTTCTTCCAAAATAGGCTCCACAGGTGCATCAACTTGAGCTCCTAAATCGATACCCATTGCTCCTTGCTGGCGTGCAATACCATCAAGAGCAGCACGGGCAAAAAGATCGCAATAAAGAGAAATTGCACGTGAAGCATCGTCATTACCTGGTATTGGATGTGTTACGTCATCGGGATCACAATTGGTATCAATAATAGCAATCACTGGAATACCTAAACGCTTTGCTTCTTGGAGTGCAATATTTTCTTTATTCGTATCGATAACAAAGATAAGATCTGGAACAGAACCCATATCTTTAATACCACCAAGCGCACGATTAAGCTTTTCACGATCACGTTCAAGATTTAAACGTTCCTTTTTAGTAAAGCCTTGCGCTTCAGCAGCAAGAATTTTGTCAAGCTTCCGCAAACGATGGATCGAATTGGAAATCGTTTTCCAGTTTGTGAGCATGCCGCCAAGCCAACGTGCATTAACGTAATACTGAGCGGAACGATTCGCCGCATCTGCGATAATGTCAGATGCTTGCCGTTTCGTACCAACAAAGAGAATACGACCACCACGCGCTACAGTATCTGAAACAAGTTTAAGTGCTTGGTGTAAAAGTGGAACGGTCTGAGCAAGGTCAATAATATGGATATTATTACGCTGGCCATAAATATAGGGAGTCATTTTGGGATTCCAGCGATGAGTCTGGTGACCAAAATGCACACCGGCTTCTAAAAGCTGGTGCATAGTAAAATCGGGTAGTGCCATAAATCTTATCCTTTCCGGTTCAACCTCCGCGGAAAAAGCAGGAAGACCTGCTACCGGCGGATGCTTGCTAGAAGTTTCTCACAGATCATTTGCAAACACCCAGACTCCGCGTGTGGAATAGCGCAAACATACTAATATTTGATTCTTTTTCAAGTTATTTTCTTTAATCATTTAATATTTGCATTTTCACATTGATTAAGATCTTTTCCAAGTTCCAAGAATTCGAGACTGTTCAATTTTGCACGCACTGAAAAAGTTCCATAATCTATATGAAGATCACGCATGACACCATTCTCATGTAAGAGAAAACTGCTACGATAAACCGGCAAACCATCTTTATTTTCTCCATCATCAAAATAAGAAATTGTAACAGGCCAATATTCTTCTTCATCCAATTTTCTTACTTTTTCCGTTTCGCTATCAGATAAAAGCGTCTTCTTTTCCCCTATGACGATACTTTCTTTTATAACTTTATCTGCTTTATTTGTCCCATCAAATACAGTAACATTGTAAAAATGATCTCCTGCTTTTGCATGGCGGATAATATTTTTTAGTTGCATCATTGGAAATTCAGCCATTGCAAGCTTATACTCTTTTTCCTTTGGCTTTTTTAAGGTAACTGTGATACCATCTTGCGTACGCTCCGCAACCCCCTCGGCACGATGCACAACCTCTTCTCCCTCTTGATCTGTAATATTAAAACGAAATGTACGGCTGTCTCCTGTTTCATAACTCGTCGTCTGTTGATCCGTCAAACGTACTGGCATATCTTCAATGTGAACACGGCTAATAAAACGAAAACGTGTGCTATAGCCCTGGCATGCCGAACCAGTGAGCTCGTAAACCATTCGTCCTGACATCGCAGAAATTGTCATTTCATGAGAAACACTATCGAGATGAAAATCATAAATTGCTCGATGAGGCACAATAAAAATGGGCTCTTCAGCTCTCGCAGTACATAAAAAAACAATATATAAAATTATTATAAATAATGATCTAATCATTCCCAACTTCCGAACTTTATCCCCGTTGCATAACATCATACAATAAGGCAAAAAAGGCTAATTTCTCAATTAACCACACATTTTCTTAAATCAAAAAATAGATTATGCAATGAATATATTATAAAGCAGCTATGGAGTTAAAATTATGACCAATATGATTGAAAAAAACTTAGAAAAATTCGGAATCACTCTTCCTGAAGTAATCTCCCCCCTTGCCAATTACATCACCACTTCACAAAGTGGCAATCAACTCTTTATTTCTGGACAACTCCCTCTTATTAATGGAAAACCAATAGCCATCGGTAAAGTTGGTGCAACTGTGAATACCGAACAAGCCCAAAAAGCATCTGAAGCTTGCGCTCTCAATATTCTCGCGCAACTCAAGGCAACTCTGGGTGACTTAAATAAAATAAAACGTGTGGTCAAAATTACTGTTTTTGTGGCTGTAGATTCTCATTTTACCGATATTCCTTTTGTTGCCAATGGAGCTTCTAATTTATTCGTCAATATCCTTGGTGAAATTGGAAAACACGCCCGTTCTGCTATTGGTGTTGCCTCTCTTCCTATGGATGTTCCTGTAGAAGTTGAAGCCATCATAGAAATCTAAACCTTCATTAAGACAGTGCATTATCCTAAATATAACTGAAGTCAAAATACTTCTTTGTCTTACACTCTGATAAACCTTGCATTTTTTCGTTTTTAAATTAGAATCTTAAACTTACGATAAAAGGAAATATTTGTATGAAACAAGCTTATGACAATAACAATATTTTTGCTAAATTGATTCGCAATGAAATCCCTTCTGTTCGGGTCTACGAAGATGATGATGTTATTGGATTTATGGATATCATGCCACAGGCACCAGGTCATACGCTGGTCATTCCTAAAAAAGGCTCTAGAAACTTACTTGATGCAGATCCTGAAACATTATTTCCTGTTATTAAAGCTGTTCAAAAAATTGCAAATGCTGTCAAAAAAGCCTTTCAAGCAGATGGCATAACTGTCATGCAATTTAATGAAGCAGCTAGTCAACAAACCGTCTATCACCTTCATTTTCATATTATACCACGTATGGAGGGAATAGAGCTTACCCCTCATAATGATATGGTAACGCCTCCAGAAATACTTGAAGAGAATGCAAAAAAAATTCGTGCAGCTTTATAACACACTCTTAAGTTGTTGTGCTTTTTTCCTACACGTTTTTTGTAAAGTTTTCCATTTTACTTTTCTTTGAACTTACAGATATATCGGAAGATGAAATTTCTAACTGTAAGCTTTCTTTTTTACCATTTGATTTTTGTGTCAATACGCGAACGGTACCACCATTGCGTAACTTTCCAAATAAAATTTCATCAGCTAATGGCTTTTTAATATATTCTTGTATAACACGCCCTAATGGGCGTGCTCCCATCTGAGAATCATATCCTTTATTAGAAAGCCATAAAGTTGCAGAAGGGCTTAATTCAAAACAAATTCCCCGATCAGCTAATTGTGCTTCAAGCTGAAAAATAAATTTTTGCACTATCTGATTGATGATTAAATGAGATAAAGGTGCAAACGGAATAATTGCATCTAACCGATTACGAAATTCTGGTGTAAATAACCGATTGATTGCTTCTATATCCTCACCATCACGATGTACTTTCCCAAATCCAATAGCTGATTTTGCCATATCTGAAGCACCAGCATTGGTTGTCATAATCAAAATAACATTGCGGAAATCAATTTTCTTACCATTATGGTCTGTTAATCTACCATAATCCATTACCTGCAATAAAATATTAAATAACTCTGGATGCGCTTTCTCAATCTCATCTAGCAATAGAACTGCGTGAGGTTTCTGATCAACGGCATCTGTAAGGAGACCTCCTTGATCAAACCCTATATAACCTGGAGGTGCTCCGATTAAACGTGCTACCGTATGCCGTTCCATATATTCTGACATATCAAAACGCAATAATTCAATGCCTAAAGATGATGCAAGCTGTTTTGCAACTTCAGTTTTTCCTACACCTGTTGGTCCTGAAAATAAATAACTTCCTATTGGTTTATCCGGTTCGCGTAAACCTGCTCGCGCCAATTTTATGGATGAAACTAAGACGGAAATTGCCTGATCTTGACCATAAACAACATGTTTGAGTTCTCTTTCAAGCTTACTCAGTATCTTCTGATCATTCCGGGAAACTGTTTTTGATGGAATTCTTGCAATTGTAGCAACAGTCGCTTCAATTTCTTTAACACCTATACTCTTCTTGCGTTGTTTTTGTGGCAAAAGCTTTTGCGCTGCGCCACTTTCATCAATAATATCAATTGCTTTGTCAGGTAACCTACGGTCAATTATATAACGTGAAGATAATTCTACAGATGCCTTCATCGCCTGATCTGTGTATTTAATCTGATGAAAATCTTCAAAGTAAGGCTTCATCCCCTGCAAAATCTTAATCGCATCTGTAACAGAAGGTTCATTAATATCAATCTTCTGAAAACGACGCTCTAAAGCACGATCTTGTTCAAAGAATTTGCGATATTCTCTGTAAGTCGTCGAACCAATACATCGCATAGTTCCAGAAGATAACACAGGTTTCAAAAGATTTGCTGCATCCATATTTCCCCCTAATGTCGCTCCTGCTCCAATTAAGGTATGAATTTCATCAATAAATAAAATAGCATCTGGATACAGCTCAAACTCTTTAATAACTTGTTTTAAGCGTTCTTCAAAATCACCGCGATAACGTGTACCTGCAACAAGTCCCCCCATATCAAGAGAAAATATTGTTGCATTTGATAAAACTTCAGGCACTTGCCCATCAACAATACGCTTTGCCAACCCCTCAATTATAGCTGTTTTCCCTACTCCAGGATCACCAACCAAAAGCGGATTGTTTTTTGACCTTCGACATAAAATCTGTATCATGCGTGAAATTTCTATTTCACGGCCAATTAATAAATCAATTTTTCCATTACGTGCTTTACAATTGAGATCAACACAATAATTCGTTAAAGCACTTGTTCCTCTTTCACCATTATCCGAAATCTGCTGATCTAATTGCTCTTCAAGTCCTTCAAGTAACATGGATAACCCATCATCACGCGTGACACCCTGTGAAATAAAACGTACAGCATCGTAGCGTGTCATTCCCATCTCTTGAAGAAAATATGCTGCATGGCTTTCACGTTCAGAAAAAATTGCAACAAGAACATTTGCCCCCGATACTTCATCTTTTCCAGCTGATTGTGCATGAATCACCGCACGTTGGATAACACGCTGGAAAAAAGCTGTAGGCTTTGTATCCTCATCAGCTCTAATCTGTTCATCTAACTCTGAGCGAAGATAATTGGTTAAGCGCTCTCGCAATTCCTCCACATCTACTTGGCAAGCCTGAATAACGGAATTTGCATCGGCATCATCTAACAGCGCAAGTAGAAGATGCTCTAGTGTTGCATATTCATGCCGTGCTTGAGTAGCAATTGTTAATGCACGATGCAAAACCTCTTCAAGACTAGGTGTAAAAGATGGCATAGCTCCTCACTTCCATTCCATTACACATTGTAACGGATGTTCATTTTGACGCGCACATTCCCTCACTTGTAATATTTTCATTTCAGCGACTTCATAAGTGTAAGTCCCACATTCTCCTATCCCATTGTGATGAACATTTAACATTATCCGCGTTGCCTCTTCGAAACTTTTTTTAAAAAAGTTCTTCAAAACGAAAACAACAAAATCCATAGGTGTGTAATCATCATTAAGCAAAAAAACTCGACATAATTTAGGTTTTTCGAGTTTTTCTCTAGCCTTAGGCATTATAACCGCACCATGCCTACCTTCATCCCAATTCTTGCCCTTTTCATTATGCATAATATGAGCTATAGAGTTTATTATGAGCATCTGTCCCATTATCGTTTTCCATGCAGCACATTTTTATTAATTTTAAATTCTTTCATAACTATTGCAATACCTGTTTGTATTAGAAAAAAATTTCCCTCTATGGTTAGACTTCAATCACTCACTCATAAAATAACTTCTGTAAACAAATTAGTAATACCATTCGTCTAAACTGCATCAATAAATTACAGAAAAGGAAGCTTTATAGAAGTTTTTTAGGATAAATGGAGAAATAGGATACTGCAAGTGTATATTAATTATCAAAAAATTATGCGCTACTGTAAAACAATAGCAATTTCTTTTGTTATGTTAGCTTTTTCTTACTGTTGGGCATCCGCCACACCTCAAGGCGCCTATCCTGATAAGTATGCGGCTATTGTTATAGATGCTACTACGGGAAAAACTTTATTTCAAGCCAATGCAACACTGAAACGTTATCCTGCTTCTTTAACAAAAATGATGACATTGTACTTACTCTTTGAAGCTATGCAGATGCGTCGTGTGACACCAAATACACCAATTCCTGTTTCACATTATGCAGCAATGCGTCCACCGACAAAAATTGGATTTAAAGCAGGCCAAACAATTTCTGCAGAATCAGCAGCTAAAGCACTCATTACAAGATCCGCAAATGATGTTGCTGCTGCCATTGCAGAATATCTTGGAGGTAGTGAAAAAAAATTCGCTCAAATGATGACAGTAAAAGCTCGTAAACTTGGCATGAAACATACACATTTTGCAAATGCTTCAGGACTTCCGGATGTGCACAATTATTCTACAGCACGAGATATAGCGACTTTGTCATTAGCTTTACGTAAACATTTTCCCAAACAATATAAATTGTTCAAAACAAAAAGTTTTAATTTCCGTGGACATAAAATTAACAGCCACAATAAACTTGTTAAAATAATGAAAGGTGTCGATGGAATTAAAACAGGCTACACACAAATGTCAGGTTCTAATTTAGCAACTTCGATGCGTCTTGAGGGGCGCTCTATTGTCGCTGTTGTTATGGGAGGTAAATCATCTACTGCACGTGACGAGCATATGGCTAGCTTATTGAATCAATATTTGCCCAAAGCAAGCCAAATGAAAAGTGGTGAACGTTTAATAGCTTCTGTACGCTATCACTTACCCACTGGGGCCAATACTCCTATACCGACCATTAAAGCTGATTCAAGTAATTTTGACGATGAAATTTCGACTATGTTGACAGCATTTGCAGAACAACCTAAAAACTCCAATATCGCAATAACGGCTGTCAATAAGGTAATTATACCAATACCGAATCCTCAAAAAACTATACCGGCTGAGACTCATAAAATTGTAACAGTCTCTTTGTCCGAAAATGCCGGATGGGCTATCCAAATTGGTTCTCTTCCTAGTGAAGAACAAGCAAAAACTCTACTTTTAAAAGCAAAAAATATAGCTTTTTCTACTTTAAAGCACGCATCTTCACACATGCAACTGTTTGAAAAAAATGGGCGGCGTTATTACCGAGCGCGCTTTACAGGGTTTCAATCAAAAAAAGCTGCATTTGACGCTTGCTCTACATTAAAGAAAGCAAATTTTAACTGCTATACTGTAGCCTACTAAAAATTTTTGAATTCTGCGTTAAGGATAGTATTATGACAGATAATGCTTTTGCTTCATTCCATAAAAAAGAAATTTTATTGAAGCAATCATCCCTCCTTTCATTGCGTCCTCTTCACGATGCTGCCGCAAAACTTACTGGTTTAAAATATAATTCTACTGCATTAGATACACAGTCTCTTGTTAACCTTCTCATTTGCCAAACAATGCGCAACCGTCGTCTCATAATGCCTCCTGTACGCATTCATTTACGCGTTGCGAGCCAAACTGGTAATGTGCCTATTAAAATCCGTTTAGGAGCAACAAATATTTAATTCTACAGACCCTCTCTAAAAAATTATTTTATTATTAACCATTATCTACAACCTTAGAAAACCTTTTGATAAACATACTTTTTTCTTAAATTGTTGAATTTTCTGACAGCTTTTCCAACTATCCAATATCTCCAAGCTTTCAATAAAACATTGTTAAGGACATAAAAATACCCAATATTTTTCCACTTTTGGATTTAATATAAAAAATTATCCTTGATATCTTTCTGGAAAAAATGAATAGCTTCATTAGATGAAAGCTTATCATTTGGTGGGATTATTGTAAAAGTTCAATAAAGAAAATCCCTCTTAATAACGCTCCCTATACAACATAAACGCTGTAAAAAAAAACAATCTCACTTCTCTTACTTGTATTTATGTCAACAGGCACAGAAAATTGGAAAATACAAATACTATCGATGAAAAAACGTAAATAAATTATCAGATTAAATATTATGATAACGATTCCCATAAGATTTTAATTTATAATTATAATTTATTTTTTGCATATTGAACAAGAGATTTTCGTAAAATACTCTTATTTTACTTCTTATATTGAATCAGTAAAAATCGCTCGCTTGCTCATCACGAACAAAATTGACATATAAACCATTTACAAAAGGAATCAAAGTATCCCTTATGAATCATTTCAAGTACTAGGATCTTTTGTAATATTGAACGTTGAAAAAAAGGATGATATTGCTGGTTTTCTCCCTTTATAAATAAAGATGCTAATACTCTATAGATTTTATACCATTCATGGAAAACTTACATTATATTATTCATATGCAAGATACTGATTTATAAAGATAATTAATTATTTTGTATGTTAGATGAGAATCTCGAATATCGTAAGATTCTCTCATTTAAAATCTGTTTATGTTGAATCAATCAAAACCGTCTCTTGCATGTTATGAGCGAGATTAGTGTGTAGCGTGAAACTGTACCAAAAAGACTAAAAATGCCTATAATGAACCGTTTCAAATGCCAAGTGCTTTAGTCCCCCTGTACAGAGGGGGGTTCTGGCAAAGTGTGTAACCATGCCAGCGTACTTCTTTTTATTAAGCATAAAGATGGAGACAGCTCAATGGATTTACCGTTATATCATTCACAGGTGCCATCGCGAAATGAGCTTGGGGGCACCTGAGAGATATTTTTTTAAAACGAACTCACGAACGCGTAACACGATAATGTTCTATCGTGTGCATTCTATTCTCATGAGAATTTTTATAAATATTTCTTAATGTATACGTTATTATTTATTTTAATTTTTTTGTCGGTACAAAATTTATAAATAAAAAAGATATTTCCAATATATCTCTTAATTATTGTAAATTAGTGTTTTTTTTCAAGGCATTTTTTACCATACTAGGTAGAAAAAAAACTTCACTTTTAAAAAATTAAAACCTTTAAAATTCTACTTTCTTCATCATAATTATTCAGACTTAAAACAAATTTTCCTTGGATACTCAGGCATAATCTTCCATTACTTAAAAGATATATGGCTATGGAAACTTTTTAAAGCCATAAAACCCAGCTAAAAATAATGGCAGATTGATCACTAATTTTACTTTACGCTTTCTTATTTTTTCCAAATTACACTTTTTTCCTATTTTAGAGACAAATCAAACAGATGTAGAACACTCTCGCCTCCAAGCTTGCATGAAAAAGCTATTATTCGTTAAGAAAACACTGAATCATCTCAGATTTATTTCAAACTACTGCTGCATTAAAGCGGAATTTTGATTTATAAGGAACAAAAAACATAAGCTTTATTAGGAAATACGATCTCTCTCCAAAAAGTCCAGTTATGGATTGAAAAATGTTCCAGCTCTTAACAAGATATCGCATTGACTGCAAGACCACCTTTACTTGTCTCTTTATAGCGTTCACTCATATCATGACCAGTCTGGCGCATTGTTTCTATACAAGCATCAAGAGAAACAAAATGATCTCCATTACCATATAATGCAAGAGAAGAAGCCGTTACCGCCTTAACAGCTCCCATTGCATTACGCTCAATACAAGGCACTTGTACAAGACCTGCAACAGGATCACATGTCATTCCCAAGTGATGTTCAAGCGCAATTTCTGCCGCATTTTCAATTTGAGCTGGTGTTCCACCTAACGCTGCGGTCAACCCTGCTGCGGCCATTGAAGATGCCGTTCCAACTTCACCTTGACACCCAACTTCTGCACCAGAAATAGAGGCATTATGTTTAATAACACCACCTATAGCTGCTGCCGTTAATAGAAAATTATGTATTCCCTCTCGATCTGAATCATCATTAAACTGAAGATAATAACGCAAAACGGCTGGGACGACACCGGCTGCTCCATTTGTTGGTGCTGTAACAACACGACCACCTGCTGCATTTTCCTCATTGACTGCTATAGCATATACCGAAAGCCAATCATTTGCCCAAAGTGGATAATTGTAATTTTTCTTTTGTTTTTCCAAAAGCGTTTCATGCAGCTTTTTAGCGCGCCTTAAAACACGCAATCCACCAGGCAACTCACCTTCTTGTGAAAGACCTCTATCAATGCAATTTGTCATCGCTGAAAAAATTTCATCAAGCCCTACATCAAGAGAAGAACGCTCTATCTTTGTTTCTTCATTTAAGCGCTTCATTTCAGCAATTGAAAGCCCTGATTTTTCTGCCATTGATAACATTGTACAAGCAGAATCGAATGGATATGGTACCTCAAATGCTTCTGGTTGTATATTATCATTCATATGGCTTAATTCATCCTCAGTCATAACAAAGCCACCACCGATAGAATAATAAATCTGCCGCAACAGAACATTCCCATCAGTATCAAGTCCTTCAAAGGCTAGTCCATTTGTATGTCCAGGGAGGATTTGCTTTCGTTCAAAAATAAGATCACGTTGCACATCAAACTGATAAGCGGGATGACCTTCTGGTTGCACTTTTTTTTCACGTATAACTTTTTCTAACAAAAACCCCATGCTATCAGGATCAACAGTAGAAGCTTTTTCTCCTAAAAGTCCTAATATGATAGCTCTATCTGTTGCATGACCAATACCCGTGAAAGCTAAAGAACCATAAAGATAAACACGTATACGAGAAACTTGAACATCAGACGACTGAGAAAAATCTCCTATCTTTTGCAAAAACATATTAGCAGCAGTCATTGGTCCCATCGTATGTGAGCTAGAAGGACCAATCCCAATTTTAAAAAGTTCAAAAACAGATAGAAACACGTATCACCTTAAACTATAGTACAGCTTGAGCATATATGCTTTTTCATAACGTTTCTTCCGTTTAAAATCAAATTGCGAGATAAACTAAAAAAATGACAACAATAAACACGAATGTCGCTCGTCTTGCTACCACCCAACACTTTCTTTCTATAGTGTTTTCCATTAGCCAACCTTTAAAACGGACAATGCCCCTAGAGTCACCACTCCCAATGTTCCAAACGTAGTAAAATAAGTGTTAATATGCAATATTAAAATTCAATAAGGATGAGAAATCTTATCGGAAATATTTTTCATAATGCACTAAGTTCTTCAAAACATATGCTTAATTGTATAAAATATTTTATGGGTATGTTTCAATGAAACGTACAAATTTTTCTAACGATTCTCGTTCTGTCTCAAAATTGTTTTCTGGAGCACTCATATCGCGATAACCAAGTGCCATACCACAGATAATATGGCGATCAGAAGGAATAGATAAAAGCGTACGAATCTGTTTATGATAATCAGCAAAAGCAGCTTGAGGACAGGTATCTAATCCAAATCCACGTGCAGCTAACATAATGGTCTGCATAAACATACCCAAATCAAGCCAACTCCCCATTTCCATGTCGTGATCCATTGTAAATAAGAGTCCTACAGGTGCATCAAAAAATAAAAAATTTCGCGCCTTTTGATGAAGTATTTTTTCTTCATCACCTTTTTGAATTCCAAGACTCTGATAAAGATCCAAACCAACTTTTCGACGCCTTGAAATATAGGGCTCACGCCACTGACGTGGATAATAACTATATTCACGCTCTCCTTTTACACCTGAAAGCACAAGTTGTGAAAGCTCTTGCCCTACTTTCTGTAATACACTTCCTGTAAGCACAATTACTTGCCATGGCTGAATATTTGTTCCAGATGGTGCACGTGCTGCAAGTTTTAAGATTTCTTTGATTGTTTCCAAACTAACTGGCTGATCAGTAAAAGCGCGAATTGACTTTCGTGACAATATAGATTGAAAAACACTCATAGGAGAAACTGTCATTGTTTTTACTTTCTTTATGAAAAATAGTTTTTTCTTATCAAGAATAATATACTGCGAAAATACCTTTGCAGCTTTTTCAAACACTCTATTTCTTTAAATGACTTACACATTTCACGCAGTGGTAAATATTCCCCTTAGAGACGGTATAATCTATCTCTTTTAAGAGAAAGAAATTAGTCTAAAAGAAGACAAAATAAATTTATAATCAATGACTACCCCCCAACTCCGCTAAGCTCTCAAAAAAACTCTCTTCAATTCGTTCTAAATCCTGTAGAAGATCATCAACATCATGCTGCATCTGCTTTAAATCAGTTTGTTTTTTATGAATTCCTGCAATTAATTTCTTAAGCTTTTTCTCATCATCAGGTGGTTTTCCAACCATTGTCAACATATCAGATATTTCAGACAACGAAAATTTTACTCTGTTAGCATACAGGATTTGTTTTAACTTATGACGATCCGTTTATGTATAAAGCCGTGTACTTCCACACCGAAAAGGGATAAGAAGTCCCTCTTCTTCATAGCAAAGTTCGAGCTATTATTGAAAACTCACGTGTTAATTTTCCAATTGAATAATATTCGTACATTTTATTATTCTGTCTGCATAGATCACATTGTTATAAGAAATATGTCTATTTTTTATAAAACTTAGTGAGCACCTTAATCTCTACTTTTCTGCATTCTAATTTAGAAGAAAATACATTCACAAACATTGTATAGTAGAGAATCAATTATTTTTTAGATTATAGAAAAGACTCTTGATCTTTCATCATAAGTCCTTTTAAATTTTTATAGAAGATATCAATCAAAAATTTTCCTAAAGTTCAAAATCAATCTTATTTGATTTGTAGATAATCAACTCTTTTCCTTGAATATGATTTTTGAGTTTCACATATTTTGGAAAAATTCTATACTGCTTTTAGAAATTAAGAAACTTTAAAATAAAGTAACAAAAAAGATAAGCATCATTACAAAATAATAAGCTACTAAAGATGTTTAAAATAACTATCGCCTTATAATTTTTGATATTTTTCAAGAAAATATACAACTTCTGCATTTCGAAATAAAAAACGTCTGAACTTTCTATTCAGACGTTTTTATATTATGTGGTGTTGTATTTAAATTATTCAGTAACGGCCCCGGTTGTCATATTTGTCAACATAGCCTTAGCCACTTCGTTATTACTAGACTTACGCTGCTCATCTACAATCAAATCATCACGAACTGCAGCAATACGACGGATTTGAGAAATTGTACCACCCGTACCTGCTGGAATAAGACGACCGACAATAACGTTCTCTTTAAGTCCTTGCAAAGTATCAATTTTACCAGAAACTGCTGCTTCAGTAAGAACACGTGTTGTTTCCTGAAACGATGCCGCCGAAATGAAAGAAGGTGTTTGAAGAGAAGCTTTTGTAATTCCAAGAAGAATGGGATTACCAGATGCAGGTTTTTTCCCTTCTGCAATCAAATTATCATTGATTTCATCAAGTTCAATACGATCAACATTATCACCTGGAATATAACCAGAATCTCCAGATTCAGTAATTTCAACTTTTTGCAACATTTGACGAACAATCACTTCAATGTGCTTATCATTAATAAGAACTCCCTGCAAACGATAAACCTCCTGAATCTCATTAACAAGATAAGATGCCAAAGCTTCAACCCCCTTAATCGCCAAGATGTCATGAGGTGCTGGATTACCATCAAGGATATAATCTCCCTTTTCAATTTGATCGCCTTCTTGGAAGTGGAACAACTTACCTTTTGGAATCAAGTATTCTACTGCCTCAAGAGTTTCATCATTTGGTTCAATAATGATACGACGTTTATTCTTATAACCACGGCCAAATCGAATTGTACCACTAACTTCAGCAATAATCGCATGATCCTTTGGACGACGCGCTTCAAAAAGCTCAGCCACACGAGGAAGACCACCCGTAATATCTTTCGTCTTGGCACTTTCCATTGGCAAACGAGCAATAACATCACCAGCCTTAACATGAGCACCAAGCTCAACAGAAAGAATAGTTTCCACTGACATCATATAACGGGCTTCACCTCCCTTATACAATTTAGCAATGGATTCACCTTCTTTATCCGTGTGAATAATAATAGCTGGTTTAAGATCCGCACCACGTGGATTAGCGCGCCAATCAATCACCAAACGCTTCGTAATACCCGTAGATTCATCAGCTGTTTCAGTAACAGATAAACCATCAATCATATCTTCAAAACCCACATAGCCTTCAACTTCCGTTAAAATTGGACGTGTATAAGGATCCCATTCTGCTATACGTTGGCCACGTTTAACCACATCACCATCATCAACAAAAATATGAGCACCATAGCTAACACGATGTACAACGCGCTCTTTTCCTAATTCATCCTTGATAAGGATAGCCATATTACGCCCCATAACAACCAAATGGCCTTCAGAGTTACGAACCACATTACGATTACGAATCTCCACCTTACCTTCATAAGATGCCTCTAAATACGATGAATCAACAACCTGCGCAGTTCCTCCTAAGTGGAAAGTACGCATAGTAAGCTGTGTTCCCGGCTCACCAATGGATTGAGCAGCAATAACACCAACGGCTTCTCCCTGATTAACAGGTGTTCCACGCGCCAAATCACGACCATAGCATTTTGCACAAACACCAAGACGTGTTTCACATGTTAATGCAGAACGAATTTGAACAGATTGAATCCCAGCTGCTTCAATCTTCGCGACATCAGCTTCCTCAATCATTGCTCCACCTTCAAGGATAACCTCTCCAGAGACAGGATGTAGAATATCAACAAGCGCTGTACGACCAAGAATTCTTTGCCCAAGGGAGGCAACAATTTGTCCTGCATCAACAATCGGCTGCATGGTAAGCCCTTTTGCGGTACCACAATCAACTGCTGAAATAATAGCATCCTGTGCAACATCAACAAGACGCCGTGTTAAATAACCAGAGTTCGCCGTCTTTAACGCGGTATCAGCAAGTCCTTTACGTGCACCATGCGTGGAATTGAAGTATTCATTAACAGTTAGACCTTCTTTAAAATTTGAAATAATGGGTGTTTCAATAATTTCACCCGATGGTTTTGCCATTAATCCACGCATACCGGCCAATTGTCTCATCTGGTTAGCAGAACCACGAGCACCAGAGTGCGACATCATATAGATAGAATTCATCGGCCGTTGACGACCTGTTTTAGGATCAAAATCGACAGCTTGAATACGTTTCATCATTTCATCTGCGACGCGATCTGTACATTTACCCCAAGCATCTACAACCTTATTGTATTTTTCACCTTGTGTAATCAAACCATCATTATATTGCTGTTCGTACTCCTTAGCCAAAGCTTCTGTTTCTGCGACTAAACGCGACTTACTATCAGGAATAACCATATCGTCCTTACCGAATGAAATTCCTGCACGACAAGCATAAGAAAAGCCAAGCTGCATAATACGGTCACAAAAAATAACCGTCTCTTTTTGTCCACAGTGCCGATAAACATGATCAATCATTTTAGAAATGTTCTTTTTCGTCATCTCTTGATTGACAATATCAAATGAGATATCCGCACTTTTTGGCAAAAGCTCACCGATAATCAAACGACCAGGTGTCGTATCATAAAGTTTAGAGACTTCTTTTCCATCCTTCCCCATATTCTTAACACGGCCTTTAATCTTCGTATGAAGCGTTATAACCTTATTTTCCAAGGCATAATGAAGCTCACCTATATCAGAAAAGGCCATTCCTTCACCTGGTTCTTTTTCAGAAACAATTGAAAGATAATAAAGACCAAGAACCATATCCTGTGAGGGAACAATAATGGGAGCACCATTGGCCGGATGAAGAATATTATTGGTGGACATCATCAAAACACGGGCTTCAAGTTGTGCTTCAAGAGAAAGCGGAACATGAACCGCCATCTGATCACCATCAAAATCCGCATTAAAAGCAGTACACACCAATGGATGTAGCTGTATAGCTTTTCCCTCAATCAAGATAGGCTCAAAAGCTTGAATTCCCAAACGGTGCAATGTTGGTGCACGATTGAGCAAAACAGGGTGTTCACGAATAACCTCATCCAAGATATCCCAAACTTCTGGATGTTCTTTTTCAACAAGCTTCTTTGCCTGCTTTACCGTTGATGAATAGCCTTTTGCATCAAGCCGCGCATAAATAAAAGGCTTAAATAATTCAAGAGCCATTTTTTTGGGAAGACCACATTGATGCAATTTTAATTCAGGACCCGTCACGATAACAGAACGCCCCGAGTAATCAACACGCTTCCCAAGTAAGTTCTGACGAAAACGTCCTTGCTTGCCCTTCAACATATCTGATAAAGACTTAAGAGGACGTTTATTGGCTCCAGTAATCACACGCCCACGCCGTCCATTATCAAACAATGCATCAACAGCTTCTTGTACCATACGCTTTTCATTGCGTACGATAATTCCAGGAGCTCGCAATTCAATCAGCCGTTTCAAGCGGTTATTACGATTAATAACACGCCGATAAAGATCATTCAGATCTGATGTCGCAAAACGCCCACCATCAAGCGGAACCAATGGACGCAAATCCGGTGGAATAACCGGAATTGTTTTCATAATCATCCACTCTGGCTTATTTCCAGATTCAAGAAAATTTTCAACGATTTTAAGTCGTTTAATCAATTTTTTCTGCTTTAACTCTGAAGTTGTTTCAGCTAATTCAAGACGCAAATCATTAGCGATTTTATCTAACTCCATACTAGCTAAAAGCTCGTAAATAGCTTCAGCGCCAATCATAGCTGTAAACTGATCTTCTCCAAATTCATCAATAGCAAGCATATATTCTTCTTCAGAAAGAAGCTGATGGAGCTTAAGAGATGTTAACCCTGGTTCGGTTACAATATAATTCTCAAAATAAAGAACCCGTTCAATATCTTTTAAAGTTAAATCTAAAAGTGTAGAAATACGGCCTGGTAATGATTTAAGAAACCATATATGCGCAACGGGTGCCGCAAGTTCAATATGCCCCATACGCTCACGACGTACGCGCGAAAGAGTAACCTCTACACCACATTTTTCACAAATAATGCCCTTATACTTCATGCGTTTATATTTGCCACATAGACATTCATAGTCCTTAATAGGGCCAAATATACGTGCACAAAAAAGACCATCACGTTCTGGTTTAAAAGTCCGATAATTAATAGTCTCAGGCTTCTTAATCTCACCATACGACCAGGACAAAATTTTCTCAGGACTCGCAATAGAAATACGAATAGAGTCAAATGTCTGCGCTGGCGCTTGAGGATTGAAAAGATTCATGACCTCGTGGTTCATGCTGTTCTCCTTCAAAGATTCTTAGAACCTGTTGTAATATCTCATTTATTTTATAACAGATCTTCTTTAAAATACATTTACTTTTAAAAATGACCTGTATAGCCTTAATAAGGTTATTGAGCCTCTTAAAGTAATAAGAGCGCAGCCCTTTTCTAGTGCGCTCCTTGAATTATTATTCTGCCGTATCAGACAATGCCCGCTGTGCAATAAGTTCACGCGCATCATCAAGCTCCACATTAAGAGCAAGTGAGCGCATTTCTTTTACCAACACATTAAAGCTTTCGGGTATACCTGCCTCAAATGTATCATCACCACGCACAATTGCCTCATAGACTTTTGTTCGACCAGCCACATCATCTGATTTTACTGTTAGCATCTCCTGCAAAGTGTATGCAGCACCATAAGCTTCAAGCGCCCATACCTCCATTTCACCAAAACGCTGACCACCAAATTGTGCCTTACCTCCTAATGGCTGCTGCGTAACAAGTGAATAGGGACCAATAGAACGCGCATGAATCTTATCATCAACAAGGTGATGCAATTTCAACATGTAAATATATCCCACCGTTACTGGACGATCAAAAGGCTCCCCAGTACGACCATCATAAAGCGTAACCTGCCCTGAACTATCTAAGCCTGCGTCTTCCAGCATCATGTTAATATCAGACTCATGTGCTCCATCAAAAACAGGCGTTGCAATTGAAACCCCTTTCTTCATCTGCAAGGCCAATTTGTAAAGGCTTTCATTATCATACTGACGAACTGGTTCATTATGATTATCATCAGGCATAAGATTTTCAATACGCTGACGCAACGGCAATATATCCCCAGTCTCTTGATATAACTCTAACAAAGCACCAATCTTCTTGCCCATCCCCGCACATGCCCAACCAAGATGCGTTTCAAGAATTTGTCCAACATTCATACGACTAGGCACACCCAGCGGATTCAAGACGATATCAGCATGGGTCCCATCTTCAAGAAATGGCATATCTTCTACGGGAAGAATACGTGAAACAACACCCTTATTCCCGTGACGTCCCGCCATCTTGTCACCTGGTTGGATTTTGCGCTTCACAGCCACAAAAACTTTCACCATTTTCATGACACCAGGAGGCATTTCATCACCTCTTTGGACCTTTTCAACCTTATCCATAAAGCGACGTTGTAATGCTTCTTTTGATTCATCATATTGCTTGCGCAAAGCTTCAATTTCATTTTGAAGCTTTTCATCCTCAACAGCAAATTGCCACCACTGGGATCGCGGATAATGCCCCATTACTGTACTATCAAGCTTTTTACTACCCGAAAAGCCTTTCGGACCTTCTACAGCAACTTTACCTGTCAACATATCGGTGAGGCGCGCATAAACATTGCGATCAAGAATAGACTGTTCATCATCACGGTCTTTTGCTAAACGCTCAATTTCTTCACGCTCAATTGCCATCGCACGTTCATCTTTTTCCACGCCATGGCGATTAAAAACGCGAACTTCAACAACAGTACCAAAAGTCCCAGGAGGCATACGCATAGAAGTATCACGAACATCGGATGCCTTTTCCCCAAAAATTGCACGCAGAAGCTTTTCTTCCGGCGTCATGGGACTTTCACCTTTCGGGGTAATCTTTCCAACTAAAATATCACCTGGTTGAACTTCAGCACCAATATAAATAATGCCAGCTTCATCAAGATTTCTTAACGCTTCTTCCGCAACATTAGGAATGTCGCGCGTAATTTCCTCAGGTCCAAGTTTTGTATCGCGTGCCGCAACTTCAAATTCCTCGATATGAATTGAAGTAAACACATCATCAGCAACAATGCGCTCGGATAACAAAATAGAATCTTCATAATTGTATCCATTCCAAGGCATAAAGGCTACGAGAACATTCCGCCCAAGAGCCAAATCACCAAGATCCGTGGATGGACCATCTGCAATGATATCACCTTTCTCTACCCTATCACCGACATGTACAAGAGGACGCTGATTAATACAAGTGGACTGATTAGAACGCTGAAATTTCTGTAAGCGGTAAATATCAACGCCTGATTTTGAAGGATCTAAATCTTCTGTTGCACGGATAACAATACGGGTAGCATCGACTTGATCAACAACACCACTACGTTTTGCACTCACAGCAGCTCCTGAATCGCGCGCAACTATAGATTCCATTCCCGTCCCAACAAATGGCGCTTCAGCGCGTACAAGAGGAACTGCTTGACGCTGCATGTTCGATCCCATAAGCGCACGATTCGCATCATCATTTTCCAAAAAAGGAATAAGCGCTGCTGCAACTGAAACCAACTGTTTTGGTGAAACATCCATCAAATCAACATGATCACGCGGCGCCATTAAAACTTCACCAGCATGACGGCAAACAACAAACTCTTCTATAAAACGACCTTCGTTATCTAATGAAGAATTAGCCTGAGCGACATAATGCTTTGCTTCTTCCATCGCTGAAAGATAAATAACTTCTTTTGTGACTTTTCCATCAATAATTTTTCGATATGGGCTTTCAATAAAGCCATATTTGTTAACTCGCGCAAATGTTGCTAAGGAGTTAATCAGACCAATATTGGGGCCTTCTGGTGTTTCAATCGGACAAATACGACCATAATGCGTAGGATGTACGTCACGGACTTCAAAACCCGCACGTTCACGAGTCAAACCACCTGGACCAAGAGCAGAAAGACGGCGCTTATGGGTAATTTCTGACAATGGATTGGTTTGATCCATAAACTGCGACAATTGTGAAGACCCAAAAAATTCACGGACTGCTGCTGCCGCAGGCTTTGCATTGATCAAATCCTGTGGCATAACTGTATCAATTTCAACCGATGACATACGCTCTTTTATCGCACGTTCCATACGAAGAAGACCAATGCGATATTGATTTTCCATCAACTCCCCGACGGAACGAACGCGACGGTTGCCAAGATTATCAATATCATCAATTTCACCACGTCCATCACGCAATTCAACCAACATCTTAACAACAGCAAGAATATCCTCTTGGCGTAAAATGCGAACTGTGTCTGGACAATCAAGATCCATACGTAAATTCATCTTAACACGCCCGACAGCTGAAAGATCATAACGCTCTGGATCAAAAAACAATGAATGGAACATTGCTTCTGCTGTATCGATTGTTGGAGGTTCACCTGGACGCATCACCCGGTAAATATCAAATAACGCATCCTGCCGACTTTCATTTTTATCCACCTTCAAAGTATTGCGGATGTAAGCGCCAATATTCATGTGATCAATATCAAGAATATTGACTTGATCAGCACTAACATCGAGCAGAACTTTTAATACTTTTTCGTCAATTTCATCACCAGCTTCAAGGTAGATTTCACCTGTTTCGTAATTGACGATATCTTCGGCTAGATAACAACCTAATAAATCATCTTCACTAACTTTAACCGCTTTAAGTCCTTTTTCTACCAAAGACTTCGCAGTACGAACTGTTAATTTTTTACCAGCCTCCGCAACGACTTCACCACTATCTGCATCTATAAGGTCAGAAATGAGCTTCATTCCTTTAAAGCGATCCACAGAATAAGGAACTCGCCATCCTTCTCCATCACGCTCATAAGTCACTTTATCATAAAACGTCGATAAAATATCCGACGCATCCATACCTAATGCCATCAAAAGACTAGTAACAGGAACCTTGCGCCGTCGATCAATACGCGCATAAATGATGTCCTTAGCATCAAACTCAATATCAAGCCAAGAACCACGATACGGAATAACACGAGCAGCAAAAAGAAGCTTTCCTGATGAATGGGACTTTCCTTTATCATGGTCAAAAAAGACACCAGGAGAACGATGCATCTGAGAAACAATAACACGCTCCGTACCATTAACAATAAAGGTACCATTCGTCGTCATTAAAGGCATATCGCCCATATAAACGCCTTGCTCTTTAATGTCTTTGATATCTTTGGAGCCAGTATCCTCATCAACATCAAAAACAATCAAACGCAATATGACCTTTAATGGGGCAGCATAAGTTAAATCACGTTGACGGCACTCTTCAACATCAAATTTTGGTAAATCAAATTCATAACCTACAAACTCAAGCATAGCTGTACCGGAAAAATCTGAAATAGGAAAAACCGATTTAAAAACAGCTTGCAAACCTTCATCTGGTCGCCCACCTTTCGGTTCCTCAACCATGAGAAATTGATCGTATGAGGCTTTTTGAACCTCAATAAGATTCGGCATTTCTGCTACTTCAGGAATCTTACCAAAAAATTTCCGTACGCGCTTACGACCATTGAATTGAGACATCATTGCGTGAGTCTGAGCCATCGTCGCTCCTTGATCTTTACTCTTCAAGGTAGACCAACCTTGAAAGCCTTATACCATTAACCTGCATATGCAGACCAGTTCACTTGACACTCAATAATGAGCATCATTAACTTTCCCCACCAACATAAGCCATTTATCTCTTTGACTCTATGATGAAGGGGTAAGTAATCCAAACCTATCCCATTCCTGTTACGAAACCATTGGGAAAAGTTTTTTACTCATTATTTTCCCTCTTTGTATTAAGAGAAAGAAAATCGGCGAACATAAATGCCCGCCGATAAAATTAAATTTACTTAAGTTCCACCTTAGCACCGGCAGCTTCAAGTTGAGATTTAATTTTTTCTGCTTCTTCTTTAGAAGCAGCCTCTTTAATAGGCTTAGGTGCACCTTCAACCAGATCTTTAGCTTCTTTAAGACCAAGTCCAGTAAGAGCACGAACTTCCTTAATAACATTAATTTTTTGTGCGCCACCTTCAACAAGAATAACATCAAATTCTGTTTTTTCTTCAGCAGCTGGAGCAGCAGCACCAGCAACAGCAGCGACAGCTACAGGAGCAGCAGCCGAAACTCCCCACTTTTCTTCAAGTAACTTAGAAAGCTCAGCGGCTTCCAAAAGGGTTAGATTAGAAAGGTCTTCTACGATCTTCTCTAGATCAGCCATTTTTAAATTCCTTCAATTAAAAGATTTGAACCATTATTAAATCTTATTCAAAAAAACAGAAAAGCATTAAAGCTCTTCCATAAACGTGAATACAAACAGCCTTAAGCCGCCTTATCCTCCTGAGCATATGCTCCAATGACACGTGCAACCTGACCAGCAGGGGCATTAACAACCTGTGCAATACGGGTCGCAGGGGTAGAAATCATACCCACAAGTTTTGCACGCAACTCGTTTAATGAAGGCAATGAAGCCAATGACTTCACAGCATCTACAGTTAAACTTGTTGCACCCATTGAACCGCCAAGTATGACAAATTTGTCATTGCTTTTCGCAAAATCAACAGCAACTTTCGGTGCTGTGATTGGATCTTCTGAATAAGCAATAAGTGTTTGTCCAGTAAACAAACCCACTATCGATTCAGATTCCGTGCCCTGAAGAGCGATTTTAGCAAGACGGTTTTTGGCGACCTTAACGGCACCGCCAGCTTCACCCATTTTCGAACGCAGATCATTCATCTGTGAAACTGTCAGACCGGAATAATGTGCAACAACAACAGAACCAGACTTCCGAAAAGCCTCGTTAAGCCATGTAACAAATTCGCGTTTTTCCGCTCTATTCACTGTCTCTCTCCATTTAACAGATTTGCTTAAAACAAACCTGTTGGTTACCTTTGATAACATAAAATACTTCATGTCACCGATGAGGATCCTGTCCCCTTTTTCACGCACAGCGTTCAAAGGCAACCTTGGCTCAAACCCTTTAAGTCTTTTAACTCTCAGTTTTTACCCCAGTCTCATGCAGGTTTTTTTGATTAAGATACTTAAAAGCATCACCTACAATCTCGGACAGGATATTCCGGAATTTCTCCCGGTACAACCTAAGCCCTATAAAGCTTAGATAGCGAGCTGATCAAAATCAGCATTTTAAATACAATTTTGATATTCCCATACCCCAAAACAAAATTATAAATCAGCTTATACTAGCTCTGAACGAACCGTTGCTGGATCAACTTTAACACCAATTCCCATAGTCGACGAAACAGCAACGCGCTTAATATACTCACCTTTTGCACCTTGCGGTTTGGCTTTAATAACTGCACTTGCAAAGGCTTTTATATTTTCTACGATTTTTTCAACACCAAAAGAAGCCTTACCAATACCAGCATGCACAATACCAGCTTTTTCCACACGAAACTCAACAGCACCACCTTTAGAAGCTTTGACAGCACCGGCGACATCAAGTGTTACAGTACCAACTTTCGGATTAGGCATCAAACTCCGTGGACCAAGAATCTTACCAAGACGACCAACAAGAGGCATCATGTCTGGCGTTGCAATACAACGATCAAAATCTATAGTCCCTCTATTAACGCTTTCAAATAAATCTTCGGCACCCACAATATCAGCTCCTGCCGCCTTAGCTTCCTCAGCCTTATCCCCACGAGCAAAAACGGCAACACGAATATTTCTCCCTGTTCCATTAGGCAAATGAGCAACGCCTCGAACCATTTGATCAGCATGACGAGGATCAACACCCAAGTTCATTGAAATTTCGATTGTTTCATCAAACTTAGCAACGGCACGCTCCTTAACCATTGAAACGGCATCTTTTAAAGCGTAGAGTTCATTAAAATCAATATCTTTTCGGATATTTTTTATTCTTTTTGCTACTTTTGCCATAATATTAGCCCACCACTTCCAAGCCCATCGAGCGAGCAGAACCTTCAACCATACGCATTGCTGCCTCAATGTCATTCGCATTAAGATCTTTCATCTTTGATTCCGCAATCGAACGAATTTTATCGCGAGAAATGCTTCCTACAGACACTTTACCAGGCTCTTTTGAGCCAGATTTCAGGTTTGCTTCCTTCTTTAAAAAGAATGATACAGGAGGCGTCTTGAGAGAAAAGGTGAAAGACTTATCTTGGTAATACGTAATAACAACTGGAATCGGTGCCCCCTTTTCCATTTCTTGTGTCGCTGCATTAAACGCCTTACAAAATTCCATGATATTAATACCACGCTGCCCAAGAGCTGGACCAATTGGTGGAGATGGAGTAGCAGCTCCTGCAGGAACCTGCAACTTAAGCTGACCTATACTTTTTTTTGCCATAACAATCTGCCTTTAATTTCACTGGTATACTGACAATTCATCTTGCCCGTTACCCGCTTGCAGTCACGTGGTTCGGATCATTAAGCCGACAAAAGCTATAAATCACCTCCCACTCCTTCCTTAAAGTAATTAAAACTACTCTAAGTTTAATCAGAGTTTTTCAACCTGACCAAATTCCAAATCAACAGGCGTAGGACGCCCAAAAATAAGCACTTCAACCTTAAGACGAGAGCGCTCTTCTTCAACCTCTTGAACAATTCCATTAAACGAAACAAAAGGACCATCAGCAACGCGAACTTGCTCTCCAACCTCAAACAATACAGAGGACTTTGGAGACTCAACCCTTTCCTGAACTTGTTTGAGAATTTGCTCAACCTCTCGATCAGAAATAGGAACAGGACGCGCATCCGACCCTAAAAAACCTGTCACTTTAGGCGTATTCTTAATAAGATGATAAACTTCATCTGTTAACTCAGCACGAACAAGAACATAACCAGGAAAAAATTTTCGCTCAGTATCAACTTTGCGTCCACGACGAACCTCTACAACACGCTCTGTTGGAACAAAAATCTTTTCAAAAAGATGATCAAGTCCCTTTTGCTTTGCCTCCTTATCAATAGCTTCCGCTACTTTCTTTTCAAAATTTGAATATGCCTGAACAATATACCAACGAGCTGCCACAGTCACACTTCCTTACATTCTCAACTAAAAAGATATTTCAGAAGATCAATAACCCGCCAAACACCAAAATGCATAACCTGATCCACAATAAAAAAGAAAGCTGAAGCCAATGCAGTTACCAACAAAACCATAATAGTAGAAATAACCGTCTCACGACGTGTAGGCCATTTCACTTTAATTGTTTCTGCATAAACCTGCTTCAAAAAGGTAATCGGATTGGTTTTAGATGCCATCGTCACACTATACTCTCTCTAATCCTATTGTGTTTTATAGAACAAAATAAACAGGAAAAAACGCAAAAGCCAACTTTCAGACTTATGCAATTTCCTTACTTTCTATTCAATACCGTTTCACACACAAAAAAACAAGCCCCATATCAAAAAAAGCGAAAAAGGCAGCAAAATCCACTCCCTTATATGTAAAATCCCCCTTTGGCAGGGGCAGCAGGACTTGAACCCGCGACCTGCGGTTTTGGAGACCGCCGCTCTACCAACTGAGCTATACCCCTAACTTTCAAAACTAAAACACTTTTAACACCCCTTTAACAAGCATTATTTATTCAATGATCTTAGAGACGATACCGGCACCAACAGTACGACCACCTTCACGAATAGCAAAACGAAG